>PLXT01000030.1 GCA_003151535.1 Methanobacterium sp. | reverse complement strand
AATATGTATTTTCAACAATAAAAATTTTCATATTATAATATCTGATTAAGGTAATAAAAAGAATAGAAATTAATTAAACAGAATAATTAGGATTAATCTGATTTAAGTTCATTATATAGTACGGGTAAAAATGTTCCTACATCTGTCACAATTCCAACAACTTGAGCACTGCCCCTGTCACTAAGTTTGGTAACTGTTGCAGGGTTTATATCTACGCATATACTTTTCACATGTGATGGTAACATGTTTCCAGTTGCAATTGAGTGGAGCATGGTAGAAATCATTATAACCATATCTACACCGTGTACATGTTTCCTCATTTCATCTTGAGCTTCTATAACATCGGTGATTACATCTGGAAGTGGTCCGTCATCTCTTATTGAACCTGCCAGTACAAATGGAACGTTGTTTTTAACACATTCGTACATTATTCCCTTATTTAATAATCCATTTTCAACGGCACATTTTATGGATCCTGCTTTGTTAATCTCGTTTATAGCATATATATGATTCCTGTGACCCCTTGTAACGGCTTCTCCTGTTATTACATCCATACCTAATGAAGTTCCATAGAGTGCACTTTCTATATCATGAGTTGCAAGTGCGTTTCCAGCAAATATAAGGTCTATATACCCTTCTTTAATCATATTGGCTAATATTGATCCTGACCCAGTATGAACAACTGCAGGACCTGAAACAATAGCAATTTTTCCGCCTCTTTTTTTAACTTCCTTTATTTCAGATGCTATATTTTTTATAATTGATTTAATTGGTTTTTCAGAGGATGCTTCGCTGGACATGAACTCAAAAACACCTTGTTTACCTCTTGGACGTTCAGGTGGTAGAACTTGTATGCCTTCCCTACCAACGACAATAAAGTCTCCCTTTTTGATTCTGCCTATAGGTTCACAGAAAGCCCGATCATTTTCAGTATCAACAACAATCATGCAATCCATTTCAATGTTTTCAACAACTACCCATTCTCCATTGTAGCGTATTTGAGTTGGATGGTGAGTAGTTGAATAAAAATCAGCTGGTAACGTCTTATCGTTTTCAGATTTTAATAGTTTAACATCTTTAATTTCAATTACGAGTGCTCCAATTTCTGAAAGTTCATCTAATATCTCTCCAAGGAGTACTTTGTTAGGCGCTTCAACTTGGATCCGGGCATGACTTATATCTACCTTTAGCTTACCCACTTCAAATTCAAGTATCTTAAAATCTCCTCCCATATCCATTATAAGATCAAGAGTATTTGGAAGTATTAAAGAGTCTATTATATGGCCAGAAAGCTTTACTTCTCGTTTGTACATTTTATCCACCTTTAATTTTTAAATCAAATCATGAAGATATTTAGTTCAGTTTCTTTCTATAAATTATTTAAACTGATTAGTTGAAAATAATTAGTAATAATTAAAGTATTTTCATTCCACTATAAAAATTTCTGTATCTTATAATATTCGGTTACAAAATATTTAAAAATAGTAAATTAAGATTATAAAAAATTTATAATATTTAGGTTTATATCCATCAAAGACTCAAAACATCATAAATAGTCTTGGCAGCATGTATCGAAGTGATGTCCCCAATTTTATTTGAAGATACCTCTACCAAATCAAAACCAACAATTTTTTTATTTTTAAGACTATATATTAATTTTTCTGTCTGTTTAGGGTTCAGACCGCAAGGTGATGGAGTACCAACTGATGGTGCAAAAGCAGGATCCAAGACATCAATATCAAAGGTCACATAAATTGGTCCTTCAATTTTTTGTAAAAATTTAATTATTTCTTCTAAATTTTCATCGACATCGCATGAAGTATAAACCTTTAAATTGTTTTCACGAGCAAATATTGCTTCCTCTTCTGAAGAGGATCTCACACCAATTTGGATAATTTCCTTAGGATTCATATCGAATATTCTGTGCATCACAGTTGCATGAGAATATTTTTCATCCATATATCGATTTCGAAGGTCCATATGTGCATCAAAATGTATAATGGTGATGTTTTGAAAATTCAATTCATCATTTTCATCTATAGCTTTCAGCACGCAATAGCTAATGCTGTGATCTCCCCCTATAGTTAAGGGAATAAGTCCCAAATCTAGAATTTCAGATATGGTTGTTTTTAGATTTGAACAAGTTTTTTTGAAGTTTCCAGGAACAACTTCAAGGTCTCCAAAGTCGTAAATTTTGGTATTTATATTTTTATCTAAAATTAGATTGTATCTCTCGAAATTGTATGATGCTTCCCTTACAGATCTGGGCCCAAAACGTGCACCCGGCATGTAGCTCGTTGTACCATCAAATGGCACCCCTAGAATACTGAATCTTTTTTTATCATCATGATTAGATGATTCAACATCAATATTTGATGTTTCAATTGAAAATGCGAATTTCAAAACATTTTCTGTGTAAAAAAGCATTTTATTCTCGACTAACTTATTATTTAAATATGAAATTATAAATTTTATTTAAGGATTAGTTATGGAATTATGGGTTTACCACAATTCACTTAATTTTTTATCCTCATTACTTTCTTTTTACCCATTGCCATGATGAAATCTACTTCAGAGCCTTCATTAAGCTTACCTTTGAGTTCATCCGGTACTGGAATTTCGAAAGTTTCATAGGTTTCAAGATCCATTAATTGAACATCGTCACCCATCAAGGCCAGAACTTGTCCTAAACGTTTGTCGATCATTGGAACATCACACTTAGAGTCAACTGGTTTAACAAAACCTCTTTTTTGATTATCGAATATACCCATAGCTTCAACTCTTGCCTTTGCAGCTCCATGCTTTCCCGGTGATGATGTTTGAATGCTAGTGATTTTTGATGCTTCACCATCAATTATTACATATTTACCTACTTTTAAGGTTTTAACTTCTACTACCTTCTTTGACATTTTTTACCTCCAATATATCCACTTGATTCTCAATAAACCATTAAAGAGATTCTGAATCTTTATAAAATCTAAAAGAGATCAACAAAATTCATATTCAATTCCATTTATTATCTTTACTATATTATGTAATTAGTATGTATAGTATCATTATCTTATGTTTAGATATGTAAACTTTTATAGATAACCCTCTATTAATATTAGGATATGAATATGTTATTTTTACCATTATTTAAATTTTAGTGATACAAATGAAAGTTTCAATAACTTCTGGAAGGGCTGAAGGTCCTACAAAGCTTAATGCATTTGATAATGCATTATTAGATGCAAACATTGGTGATATTAATCTTATAAAGGTTTCAAGCATTTTACCTGAGGGTACGGAGGTGGTTCCCGTCCCGAAATTTCTTCCTGGTGATATGGTAAATTGTGTTTTGGCATACACGTCATCTGATGTTGGAGGAGATTTAATATCTGCTGCCGTAGCCCTTGCGACTTCGGATTATTTTGGTTGTGTTGTGGAGAACACAGGAATCAACCGGGATCCCGAAGATGTAAAGAATGAAGCAGAATCCATGGTAAGATATATGATGGATGTGAGGGGGCTCAATATTAACGAAATAAAGATAGCAGATGAAAGCCATATAGTTAAAAAAGAGGGTGCTGTAGTGGCATCAGTTGTATATATTGGTTAGAAATAAATTAACCTATCGCAAATTTAGGAGTTGTATATGAACAAAAAAGACACCAAATTTTGGAGTAATATTTCAAACACCATATTGGGAGAAGCTCAGGAAGTCATTAAACCCCTTGTTGGTACAGATGAAGGGGGAAAAGTAATTAAAATGGGTGCTGATGGTACTCCTACTAAGTACATTGACCTTGTAGCTGAAGAGAAGGTAGTAGAAATTTTAGAAGAAACTGAAAGACCAGTTACTCTAATAAGTGAAGAAATTGGTGAACTAAAAATAGGTAATGGTCCTTCAGAAGCAGTATTTGTTGTGGATCCTTTAGATGGCACAAGAAATGCTCTTAAGAATATACCGGCATATGGGATATCCATAGCAGTTGCTGATCCTAAAGGGTTATTGAATAGTTTAAAGGATTTGCATAAATTAACAATAGGTGACATTGAAATTGGTTTTGTGAAAAACTTTGCAACCGAGGACATTTACACTGCTCAAAAGGATATGGGAGCAAGGCTTAACGGGCAACTAATCAGACCATCTTCCCGAAAAGATGTATCTGGTTCTTCTATAGGGGCCTATATATACAGAGCTGATATGTCCAAGATTGACAGACTTTGTAAAACTGTGAGTAGCATGCGAATTCTTGGATCTGTAGCAATAGAACTTTGTTATGTTGCAGATGGAACTTATGATGCCTTTTTAGATGTTAGAGGTAATTTAAGAATCGTTGATATTTCTGCTGCAAAATTAATAATAGAAGAATCTAGGGGTATTGTAACTGATGAAAGATGCAAATCACTAAAAAGTGGATTGAATGTTCTGGATAGAACTTCTATAATTGCTTCATGTAATAAAGATTTTCATAAGGGATTAATAGAAATTTTTGGAGGCATATGATGCGCATAGGGGTTGTTGCACGTTTCGATATCGACAAATCAGTTGAACTAGCAGGTAAAATTGTTGAATTTCTTATCGAAAAAGACGTTGATACTCTGATTGATACAAATCTCGCATCTAAACTTAACAAATACCACGATATTGCTTCTGATCTTGAAGATATGGATGTTGATATGGTAGTTGCGGTTGGTGGTGATGGTACAGTACTCAGAACACAGGGAATTATTAACCAGAAAAAAATTCCTTTATTTGGGATTAACATGGGTGCTGTAGGTTTTTTAACTGAGATAGATCCTGCAGAGACTTTCACAGCATTGGAACAAGTTTTAGCCGGTAAATATTTTGTTGACAAGCGTACACAACTTAGGGTATGGCACAACAAGGAACTTCACAAAGCTCTAAACGAAGTAGTTATAATGACCCAAAAACCTGCTAAAATGCTCCATATTGAAATAAGTGTGGATGATGAAGTAGTGGAAGAACTTCGGGCTGATGGTCTTATAATAGCAACTCCTAGTGGGTCTACAGCATATTCAATGTCTGCAGGAGGCCCTATAGTTGATCCTAGAGTTGGTGCTTTCATAATAGTCCCAATATGCCCATTTAAGTTAGGTGCAAGGCCTACTGTTGTACCGAATGATAGTGTTATCAAAGTAAAATTCCTACGTGAAGGTAAAAAGGCTGTAGCGGTTATAGATGGTCAATTTGAAGAGGAAATTAACTACATGGATGAATTTATTTTTAAAAAAGCTGAAAATTATGCCTATTTTGTAAGATTAAGCAAAAACTTTTACAGAAGGGTTAGGGAAAAACTTCAAGGGGACGTATAAATCCATGAAGGTTTTAGTAGTCGATATGACTCATGGGGGATTATTAATATCATCTGAATTTATGAAAATACCAGATATTGAAGTGTTAGCATTGGATATTTATAAATCTCTGGATCCTTTAAAAGTTGAAGAACTCAAAAATAAAGGTTTAACATTCCTTGAAAATTTAGATGACATTAAAATATACAAAAATCAAATAGTTGAATCAGATTTAATGATAGTGGCACCTGTTCACTGTAAACTTGATCATGATGTCACTTTGACGCATCATGAAGCTGTTGCATTTTTACTAAATGATAGGATAGATATTCCCGTAATTGAAGTTACAGGGGTTAAGGGAAAAACAAGCATTGTATGGATGTTAAAAGAGATATTTAAAGATTTAAATCCCTTAGTTTTAAGCAGCTTAGGTGTTGAGGTTTTTGAAGATGGTGAATGGAAGGTTTTAAAGAGAGATATTAGCATAACTCCTGCAAGTATAATTGAAGCATGGAAACTTGCCGAGGGCCATGAAAAGGGTATATGTATATTTGAAACATCTCTTGGGGGTACTGGACTTGCTGATGTGGGTATACTGACTAATTTGGTTGAAGATTATCCCATAGCAAATAATTCCAGAACTGCAAGTGAGGCTAAGCGACAAATATTTAAAAGCAAGGCAGTTGCATGTGAAATTGAATCTTACAATTCCAAATACACTGAATTTCATGATAAAACAAATACATTTGGAAACTCAATAAATAGCAATAATCGTGCAAATTTGACTGCCTCTCAAATACAATTTGGGTTTGATAAAACTAACTTTCAAATTGATATTGTTGATTTCAAAACATCTAATAACTATATTCTCAATGAATCCTTTGAAGTGTCAACATTTGCACCTGCACCTATACATATCGCAAATATACTTGCGGCTGTATGTGCATCTTTAACAATTGGAGTATCGATTCAAAAAATAAAGGAAGGTTTGAATAATTTCAAGGGTGTAAAAGGCAGGACTTCAATAAATAAGCAAGATGGAATTCGTATTATAGAAGAAATAAATCCTGGACTAAATGTTATTTCTATAAGTAAGGTTATATCGATGACCAAAGATATGGACCGTGTAGGGGTGATATTTGGTGGTAAATACGGAGTTACATGTGAAGAAATAGATGAAGAATCAGTTGCAGATGTTTTAGAAAGAATAAATGGGGGTATACCTTTAATACTTGTAGATGAATTGGGAGCAAGTGTTAAGAATATTCTAAAAAGAAATTCAAATTACTCCAATGATTTAGCTGGTGCAATGGAAAATGCTGTTGATAACAACCTTAAAAATGTACTCCTTATTTATAGATCCAACTTTTCAGATTTAAAAAAAAGGTAAATTGAGAATTCAGAACTTTGCATGGTAACATTTATTAGAGATTATACAAGAATCATTCACTAGGAGTTTAAATGAAGTTGGTTAAGATCACTTAAATTTAAGATCATACAACAGACTTTTAATCTAAAATTCAGAACTTTTAATCTAATATACGTAATTGTAATAGGATTCGATTTAATAAAATGATTTAGGGATAGCCGAAATTTTCTTACTGGAGATGATTTTTTTGAAAGTTGGCACTAGGGGAAGCAGTCTTGCAACTGCTCAGACACAGGGTATAATTAGTGAATTATCAAGATTAACGGATGAAAAAATAGATATTGAAATTATCAAAACTACAGGGGACAACATCCAAGATTCCCAGTTATACAACATTGATGCCAAAGGAATATTTACTAAGGAGCTTGATAATGCAGTATTAAATGAGGATGTGGATTTTGCTGTACATAGTCTAAAAGATCTACCTACAGAACTTGAAGGTGAGCTTAAAATAGTTGCTGTACCTCCAAGAGAATCTCCAAATGATGTATTTGTTTCTAGGTATCAGTGGGATGAAATACCATCTGGTGCAATAATAGGCACCAGCAGCATTAGAAGGGAAGCTTTCTGTAACTATCATGAAAAAGATTTTAATATAAAAACAATAAGGGGAAATATAGATACAAGAATAAATAAAGTATTAAGTGGAGATTACGATGCAACAATAATGGCCGAGGCAGGTTTAAAAAGACTTGGTCTAACTGAACATATAAAAAAAAGATTTTCAATTGAATATTTCACACCTGCTGCAGGGCAGGGAGCAATTGCAATTGTTGCAAGAGAAGATAGTGATAAAAGAAATATATTAGAGATGTTGAATCACATTTCTTCCTTTCAAGAAGTTACCGCAGAGAAAAGGGTTCTTGAAGAGTTAGGGGTGGGTTGTCAGTGGCCTCTGGGTGTTTCTGCAAGGATAAACGAGAATAAACTCAAACTCGGTGCTGTACTTCTTAATAAAGAAGGAAAAGTACTTTCAAGAGTTAATGTGGAAGGTTCTGCAGATGAAGCCAGTAAATTGGGTTTGAAAGCTGCAAAACTTATGATGGAGGATTATATTTGAGTAAGGTTAATGTTGGTGTAGTCGGTGTCGGAGCTATGGGTTACAACCATGTAAGGGTTTATTCTGAACTTGAAAATGCTAATTTAATGGCTGTTTCTGATCTTATGAGGGGAACGCTGGCAGAAGTTTCAAAAGAGTTTAACACTGTTGGATTTGTTGATTATGACAACATACTGAAGATGCCCGAGATAGATGTGGTTAGTGTTTGTGTACCCACAACCTACCATTATGATGTTGTAATGGGTGCAATTGAACAAGGAAAACACGTTTTGGTTGAAAAACCAATAGCATTCACTTTAGATGAAGCAAAAGATATGGTTAATGCAGCCCATGAAGCTGGGGTTAAATTAGCTACAGGACATGTTGAAAGATTCAATCCTGCTGTTGTTGAGGCTAAACGTCTTATGGAAGAGGGAGTGATTGGGGAAACTGTATCTGCCTCTGCCAAGAGGGTTGGACCATTTCCACCTAGAATTAAAGATGTAGGTGTAACAATTGATCTTGCTATACACGAGGTAGATATCATGTTCTATCTTTTAGACAGTCCTGCATCCCGTGTTTATGCTAATATGGGTAGTCGTCTTGAAAAATGTGAATATGAAGATCATGCTGAGATAATGATGAAGTTTGAAAACGGTGTAGTTGGCATTCTTGAAACCAACTGGTTAACTCCCTACAAGAAAAGGCAACTGGAAATTACTGGTGTTGAAGGAATTCTTTCATTAGATTATATAGATCAGACTGTGGAGGTCTATGGAAAAAATGCTCAGAAAGTTGAAGTAGCTCACAAAGAACCTCTTAAAGAAGAGCTTAAATCATTCTTATCTTCAGTAACAAATGATGAGGAACCTAAAATTACAGGGGAAGATGGAATTCACGCCTTGAAGGTTGTTCTTGCAGCCATGAAATCTGCGAAGAAAATGACTCCTGTAAATATGAACGAATGTTAAATTGATGAGAGGTGGCAAAATCCATGAATGAAAAACTCATTAAAAAAGCCTACGAGCTTAGAAATAGAGGTTTTACAACCGGAGAAATAGCAGATGAATTAAACGTCTCAAAGGACACTGCAAGATGGCTTATTTTACAGGGGAAAGATAGTAATACTCAAGACAAGTCTGAAAAAGCACCAATTGATTTTGCTATAAACTGGAACAGTTTAGGTGGAAGTTCAATCCGAATGAAATATGTTTCAGCTGCAATGGCGGACATGGCACTTAAATATGGTGAGCCAGATGTGATAGTTGGTATAACTGTTAGTGGTATACCATTCGCAACCATGATGGCAGAGATATTAGGTGCTGATATATCTGTTTTCCATCCAATAAAACATAGAAAGATGGAAGAAGACGCCAAAGGTGCTATCAGTAGTAATTTTGCTTCTGTTGAAGGCCGTAAAGTGGTTATAGTAGATGATGTTATAACAAGTGGAAGAACTATCAGTGATGCTGCTAGGGTATTCAAGGATCTTGGAGCGATACCCATAGCTGTTGTTGTATTGATTGATAAAGCGGGTATTTCAGAAGTTGAAAATGTCCCTGTTGAATCTTTAATAAAGGTCAGTAGGTTAGGATAATTCGATCTAAATTATATCGACTATCCCTTTTTAGCCTTTCTGATATAATAATCTATTTTAAAAAAAGGATATCAATTTAAAGAAAAATAAAAAGGTTTCATGGTCTGTATCTTAATATTGCACCAATACCACCAAAAGCCTTTAATAATTGCATCCCTTCCTCAGTTTCAGTGGATATTATCTCAACGTCTGATCCTATTTCCTCTGCAAGACCAACTAAATCATCAATGACATCTTCATTTTCTTCAACCTTCATCTTTTCATTACAATCGGGGCATGTTTTATCTTTAACTTCATTTTCGTTTTTGATAGTTTTTTGTATTGTTTTACCACATGATTGACACTCGTAGTTAATTCTCTTTGATTTAAGGTCTTCTGATAATAAAAGTGTTTCCACAGCACCTAACTCGAGGTTACGCCTTACTTCGGCCTCACCATATGAAGCTAATCCATGTTCATTGATTAATTCAACTAAAAACTTTTGAACAAGTTTTTTCTCCCTGACAACATCTATCTCTGTTAGCACATCCATTGACTTTTCCATAACTTCCCTTATGCCAAATTCTCCAGTGTAAGATGTGTCAACGGTGGTTATCAATTTATTTTTTATTTCATGGTGTAAATAATCCCCTTCAACGAATTCTTCTTTGGTGTGGCCTGGACCTCCAATAATAACTCCTTTAAGTTCAGGAACATCTAAAAAAGCTTCGTTCATATGGTTTCCAATTCTTTTGAGAAATTCATGTGCAGCAAGATCAATAAGACGATCAAATCTTCGCTGTGACTGTCCTCCTGCTTTATGTTTACCTGGAACACCGCTGGTCAAATTTTTAATTATATCAATTCTTTTACCTCTGAGTATTGCGATGGTTGCTTCCTTACGGTCGATAACAGCAAGTCCATAGACATCTTTATCCTCAATGATCTCTTGAAGAGGTTTTAAGAAGAATGTGGAATCACAATGATATATGTACGTCTGAAACGGTTCAGGCGGTTCAAACATATATGTTTCCATTTTTTCTGTACCGGGTCCGCCCTTCGGTATCATTCCAACAAATAAAACCAGACCCTTTTCTGGAGCTTTTGGAAAAAGTTTCATTCGCTGCATTATTACTTCAATTGCAGATTGAACATTCTTCTTTGTTTGTTTACTCTTGATATTAGCACTCTGACTTAGTTCTTCACGCATATGTTTAACAACATCACTAATCTGGCGGTCAGGAGGTATATAAACGGTAACTAATTCTGTACCTCGCCCTTTTTTATCTGCTAATTCTTTAAGGGTTCTTTTTACTTCGTACAGCTCTTTTGATGATACTTCACTCACTTTTAAGTCACTCCTTAATTTATGGAATATATAATTTCATATTACAAAATATTGATGATCATCTAAAATAGAATTTTTTAGAATTTGATATTTAAACTACAAACTACTTCAACCTACTTATATTATATCTCCTAAACTATTTATTATATTATAATTTAAGTAATCTTGGAGTGATGAGATGAAGATAGTTATTACAATTGGCGGTTCAATAATAATTAAGGGTCATGATTATAAAAAATTCAGGGACTATGCAAAAGTTTTGAGAGATATAAACGAAGAACATGAGATATTTGTTGTAGTGGGCGGTGGTACAACTGCTCGTGACTATATAGGAATAGCTCGAGATCTTGGAGTATCTGAAGCTATGTGTGATGACTTTGGTATAGAAGTTACGAGGCTCAATGCAAAGCTATTAATTGCTGCTCTTGGAGACTACGCATATCCTGTCGTTCCACATAATTTTAGAGAAGCAATGCAATTTGCAAGTTCAAATAGAATCGTTGTTATGGGAGGAACAGAACCAGCACACAGTACCGATGCAGTTGGAAGTATTCTTGCAGAGTTTGTTGGTGCAGAACTGCTTATAAATGCAACATCTGTGGATGGTCTTTATAACAAAGATCCTAACAAATATTCGGACGCAGAGATGTTTAATGAGGTTAAACCATCAAAGATGATGGAGCTCATGTCAACCAAAGATATTAAAGCGGGAACCTATGAATTTTTTGATATGACAGCTATACAGATCATTAAGAGATCCGGTATAAAAACTGTTATATTAAATGGTGGAAATGCTAATAACATTAAAACTGCTATCAAGGATAAAATAGGTACTACCATACTGCCAGAATAGGATTAATTTATAGATATAGAATGTAATTAAGTTTAAATTATACGAGGTTTAAAAATGACTGATCAACACAAACACTGTCCAATATGCCAAAAACCAATACCACTATCTGAGAAATTCTGTTCTCCTAATTGTGAGCAGCTATACTTAGAGAATCAAAAGAAAATTGAAAAAACAAGAAAAATGCTTTATGTTGCATTTGGAGTTTTCATAGTTTTATTCCTTCTCTTAACATTCAGGAGTAAAATTGGGTTCTAATTTTTGACAAAAATATTGGCAATTATAAGGAATCATCAAATATACATAAAAATTTTCTTTTTTAATTTTTTTTAGTATATTATTTTATTTATTTTTAGAATAAAAAAATTAGTAAAAACAATAAATAATAAAAATATAAATTTGTATTAAAATTAAAAATATGATTTGGGTATTACTATAAAGTTACACCCATATCTAGCTGCTCAGTAAGTTCTTTATACCTATTTCTTATAGTTACTTCGGTAACACCAGCTATATCGGCTACGTCTCGCTGAGTTTTCCTTTCACCTAGAAGTACAGAAGCAATGTAAAGAGCTGCTGCTGCAACACCTGTAGGGCCTCTTCCGGATGTAAGTCCTTTTTCCATTGCTTTTTCAATAATTTCTATAGCTTTGGATTGAACCTCACCGGATAAGTTTAGTTCGCTTGCAAATCTTGGAACATAGTCTACTGGTGATGTTGGTGGAAGTTTAATATTTAATTCCCTTGTAAGGAATCTATAAGTCCTTCCTACCTCTTTTTTACTTACTCTAGAAACTTCAGCAATTTCATCAAGCGTTCTTGGCACGTTACATCTGCGGCATGCTGCGTATAGTGATGCTGCAACTACACCTTCGATACTTCTTCCTCTTATGAGTTTGTTTTCAACGGCATTTCGGTATACCACTGATGCAGCTTCTCTTACACTCCTAGGGAGTCCAAGTCTCGATGAATCTCTGTCAAGCTCGCTTAACGCAAATGCAAGATTTCTTTCAGTTGCACCGGATATTCTAATTTTTCTCTGCCATTTTCTAAGTCTGTACCATTGGGCACGGTTTCTTGCAGGTATGTCACGACCGTAGATATCTTTATTTCTCCAGTCTATCATTGTAGAAAGTCCTTTATCGTGTATGGTATAGGTTATTGGTGCACCAACCCTAGTTCTCTTGTCTCGCTGTTCATGATCAAAAGCCCTCCATTCAGGACCCATGTCCATTATACTGTCATCTATTACAAGGCCACAATCGCCACAAACTATTTCTCCCCGTTCATGATCGTTTATAAGCTTTTCAGATCCACATTCAGGACATTTAGTTTCAACTTCTTCGATTTCCGAAACATCTTGTTTCATTTGTTCCTTTTCTGAAACATCAGGTTCGGAATTATCTATGTCAATAACTTCGTGTTTCATTTGTTCCGTCGCCCCCGTTTTTCAATCTTTTTTGAGGGAATGAAAAGGGTTTCTCCAATTCGGTTTTCGAGATCGTTAGAAAATTTTCTAAAAACCTTTACCGAGATATATTGACCTTTTGTCGGACCAAATACATCGTAAACTGTGCCAAACTTTTTATTGTCCTTTGTAAAAACAGACAGACCAAAACCTGGGGTTTGATCTGATTTCAATATAACTCTACTTCTATTCGAAATGTGCGATACTTTACCTAGTTGTTTCATTACTAGCCCTCAACCGAAAGTTTTATATAATAATTATTGTCGCCATTACTAATATAAAAAGTTTTCGATAGTTTTAAAAGGATTATATCGAGGTATATTTTATTGCCTATCCTTTATAATGCTTTAAACAAATTAGGAAGAGTTTGCTTCCATTTTGTTCAAAAGTTTCCCATAGTAAACTGTTGTGATCGCCCCAACTATGGTAGGCATTAAATAGCTTATAAGTCGATCAATGAGACTTGCAGCAAGTACGATGTCAGCTGGAACACCTACAACTAAAAAAAGACCAACCATTGTGGCTTCACGAAGTCCTAAAGCACCAGGAATTGTTGGAAGTATAGTAATCAAAATTCCAATGGTATAAATGATTATCATTGGGACCAGTGGCGGGAACGATCCCACTGCAACAAAACATAGATACATTCTTAACATATCAGTACCCCACATCATGAAAGAAATAGAAAGACCTAGTGTAAACATTTGTTTATCTTGAAGAACCGTTGCAAAACCAGTTGAGAACCTTCCAACATAGAAAGTTATTTGTTCAGTAACATAATGTAGGGTAATTTCTTTTTTGGTTATCTTTACAAAAAGTGGCAATAATGATTTAGCCAACGATAACAACAGTCTTTCGGCTATATCCCTTTTCACTCCCACATATATCAAAATTCCAAAGAAAGCCATAATTATTATTATAAGAAGGCTTATGAAAACAGTACTCCAAAAAGGAAGATGCCAAGTAGATATCATGTAAACAGCAAAGGCCGATACCAATACAAATGGGAAGAATTCAAATACCCTATCCGCACTAGCAGATACAAAGGCCAGATCGAATGATATCCCCTCAAATTTACTCAAGAGGTATGCCCGCATTGGTTCTCCACCGGCAGCTCCAGGAGTTAAATTATTACCAAATAAACTTGTAAACATCATAACAAAGAGCGTACCAAATCCTGGTGATTTATCAATAACATCCAAAATAAGGGACCAACGCTTAGTCCACATGCCAATGATCACAATTTCTAAAAGTAAAGCACCAATGATTATTTCCGGATTAGATCTGCTTAGAACATTTAGTATATCTTGTATTCCCACGGCAAGTGATATTGCAAATATTATAAATCCACCTATAATTAGCGTGAATATTATTTTCCACTTATGCTCGTGAATGAATTCAGAGGTGGTCTGCATCTTAAAAAATATAGTTTGAGTGACATATCAACTTATCTATAAGATTCGTATAAAAAAAATTGGACGAAAATATAATTATTGTAGAGGCTGTCTCATAAATCAAAATATGGAAAAAAATAAGAATAAATAGACCTTTAAATTTAAAATAAACAGAAAGTAGCGATGCAGAAAATAATTATGAGACAGCCTCTGTAAATAAAAAAAAATGGATTTTAACTATTTATTCTTTAATATGTCTAAAAATGATTTACCATCGTTTAATTGACTTGCTATATGGTCTTCATTATTTAATATTTTATATGCCTTTTTTAAAACATTTTCAATAGCTTCCTCAGGTACACTTACTACTCCACATTCATCTCCCATTATAAAATCGCCAGGTTTTACGGTGATACGTCCGCAGATCACCGGGATGTTAACTTCTCCTTCTCCAATGGGATTTCCTGCATTTGGGACTATTGATCTTGAAAATACTGGGTAATCCAATTCTTTAATGCCTGCAATATCTCTACTAGCACCATAAACAACCGTTCCTAAAATGCCTTGTTTTTGTGCAGCAGTCGACGCCATTTCACCCCAAACTGCAGGATCATCTCTATCACAACTAATAACAAGAATATTCTCCTTGTTTGATTCATATATTCCATCAATAACCGTTCCCCAATCATTTGCTGAGGTTTTTACAGTTGTTGCATTTCCAAAAATTTTAAAACTGCTTTTAATGGGTTTTATTCCTACAAGGACACCACTTTGTCCTGTAATTTTTCTCAAAGCGTCAGATAATTGTGAAGTAGTAATTCCTAAACTCAAATTCTTTTGTTTTGTGGATCCGTGAGAAAATTCTTTTAAAAAATTAGCTGGAGAAAGTTTTTCCCTAGTAAATTCTCCTTTATTACTCATAAAATCAGTCTTGCGGTGTTGTAACTTCTTCAATTAATTGTTTTCCAGCAACTACCTCATCAACACTGTGAATTGATCCGCCATATTCTTCTATTGCTTTTGTGATTTCATCAAAGTCCAAATCGTTACCTTGCATTGTCACTTTGATATTCTCAGTTTCCTTATCTATTTCCATAAGTGTAATATTGACTCCGTCAACTCCGTTTAATTCACTCAAATACTTTGCAAATGAAGGAATTATAGGTTCATGCGGTTTTAATATATCTAGAACTATCCTTATTAGGCCTTTTGCCACGTTCATATCCTCCAATTTTTTTAAATTTATTATTACAATTTTTAGTATTCTAAAATATAATATAACTTTCCTTTAAAAATATTTAAACTTTACATAGTTGATACATTACGATTTATATTAATGGTTTTGATTAACTTTTATTGGTTTAACATAAAATATTTTTAATTTAAAATTCTAGAATTATTATTAATGATTTTATAGGACTTATATCCTTCAAAAATTAAGGAAACTGCATTTCATCATAACTATCCAAATTACTTCAATTTTATATATTAGTTTAGTTATAATATTTTGTAGATACTTATTCAACATCATAAAAAAGGCTTACAAATGAGTTTTAAAAAATTGTCTTGTATTATAGGGGAACTTAAGATCTGCTCAGAACAAGGAATGCCCATACTTATCGAGGGGAAGAAAGACGAAATTGCTTTGAAAAAACTTGGTATCAATGGTAATTTCATAAAAGTTTCAGGTTCAGGTCTAAAATTATTTGAAGTAGCGGAAATTGCCGTAGAATCGTCCTCCAAAGTTATTATACTTACGGACTTTGATAAAAAAGGTATAAAACTTGCTAAACGACTTGCAGAAGATATACAAAGTCTGGGCCGTTATCCCAATCTTGAAATAAGACGTAAGATTATGGGTTTGACCCGGAAGTTTATTAAGGATATTGAGAGCCTCCCAAGACACATGAAACAATTAGAACTCGAAGAATGCCCAAATGATGTAAATGGTAATTACTATCATCAGCATTTCTATTCCAGATACTGATGCCAAATGGCATGATATACCAATATCATTACAAGTATCTAATACAAGAGGGAGGCCCAAAAATGGGAAAAGAAGAGATTAGTACAACTAAATATCTTATTCACGCTCAGATTAATGCTAACGGTATTGTTGAAAAACCCGATGTAGTGGGGGCAATTTTTGGACAAACAGAGGGACTTTTAAGCAATGACTTAGATTTAAGGGAATTACAAAAAACCGGCAGAATAGGTAGGATTAAAGTTAATATTAATTCAAAGGCTGGACGATCCAAAGGTGAAATAGTCATACCTTCAAGTCTTGACAGAGTTGAGACAGCCATATTAGCTGCATCATTAGAAACCATAAACAGGGTAGGACCTTGCGAGGCATATATACAAGTATCAAAGGTTGAAGATGTTAGGGCAGTTAAAAGAAGAAAAGTAGTAGACAGGGCAAAAGAACTCTACAAAGGAATGATGGAAGAAGTCACTCCAGAAAGCCTGAAAATGATAGAGGAAGTCAAAGAAGCTATGAGAATACATGAAATTGCCGAATACGGCGATGAAAGACTCCCAGCAGGTCCTAATGTCATATCTTCCGATGCAATATTGGTTGTTGAAGGAAGAGCAGATGTTTTAAACCTCTTAAGATACGGTGTGAAGAACTCAATAGCGGTAGAAGGAGTTAGCGTACCTAAAACAGTTGCAGAGCTTACCAAACATAAAACAGTCACAGCATTCCTTGACGGAGATAGGGGTGGAGATCTCATCTTAAAAGAGTTACTCCAAGTAGGGGAAGTAGATTACGTTACAAGAGCACCTAGGGGAAAAGAAGTTGAAGATCTAACCAAGGATGAAGTAATGGTTGCATTAAGAGACAAGATTCCTGTAGAACAGATTTACCATGATGTGGGTGTAAAAGTCGAGAAGGTTGAACCAAAAGGTCCAGATAAGAATACGGTTTTAAAAGGAATTTTAAAAGAACTAGAGGGATCTGGAAATGCAGAAATTTTAGACGATGCACTCAATATCTTGAAAGAAGTCAAGGTCGAAAATCTATATGACGAACTTAAAAGTGTAAATAACAGTGCTTATGCTGTTGTGTTTGATGGAGTTATTAGTCAAAGGCTAATAGACATGGCTAAGGAGAAGGGGTTGAAACACATAGTAGCGGTAAGAATGAGTGAGGTTGTTAAAAAACCTAGCCCAATCAAAGTAATGACTAGATGAATCTCCTCAATATACATTTTGAATTATCGTGAAATATCTAAATAGCTTAAAATTGAAAAGTATTTACAGATCATCAGGGTTTAGATTGTTTGCAATCTATCCCTGGGGGTATTTTTATGTATGTGAACATGAAAAAAGAATTTTTAGGAGATATAACTACTACTAAGGACATTATTATACCTAAAGATCCACTTGAAAGAGTTATAGGGCATGATGACATCATAAAATTTGTTAAGATTGCTGCAAAACAGAGAAGAAATCTCCTATTGGTTGGCACTCCAGGTATTGGAAAATCACTAATAGCACAGGCAATATCATTCCATCTTGCAGAACCTAATGAGGAAATAACCGTTGTGCACAATCCTGAAAGACCTGAAAGACCATTTGTTGAAACAAAAACACGTAAAGAAATGGAAAAAGAGAAAAGAGAACTTGAACGTGCAGAAGGCGAATTAGTAGATCCTGAAAGCGTTCCAGAAGCTGTTGCAGATAGACTAGGATTTAGATGTGTTAACTGCGGAGGATATAATAACGCATATCAGAGTATATGTCCTAAATGTGGTGCAGATAAATACTCCCACATAAATGCTAGTAGAAAACATATCGGTGACCTTTTAGGCATGTTCGAGATGAATGAAGGTTCTGTTAACTTACCTCAAGAGAGAGTTACCACAACTAGACTGAAAAATGGTAGGGAAGAAGTTGTAATTTACGAACGTGTTGACGGTGACAACATAAAAATACTAGATCAGCACGCACTCGAAAAAAGAAGGGAACTTGTTGAAGAAAAACCCAAAAATGTAATTGTACCTTTGGATAGGAAAATGTTTATCCAAGCAACCGGTGCTAGTGAAACAGAATTATTAGGTGACGTCCGACACGATCCATATGGAGGACATCCTGAACTTGGAACTCAGCCCTATGAACGAGTTGTTCCTGGTGCAATCCACGAGGCACATGAAGGAGTACTTTTTATAGATGAAATAGTCCATATAGCCCCATTACAGAGGTATATTCTCAGTGCTATGCAAGATAAGGTGTTCCCTATAGTTGGTAGAAATCCTCAGAGTGCTGGAAGTTCAGTTAAAGTTGATAATGTCCCATGTGATTTCATTTTCATAGCGACTTGTAATATAAGGGACGTTCAATATATTTTACCACCACTACGTTCAAGAATTCAAGGTGAAGGTTATGAAATCCTTATGAAAACTACTATGCCCGATAATGAAGAGAATCGGTCCAAAATTGCACAGTTTGTTGCACAGGAAATTAAAATGGATGGTAAGATCCCTCACGCAACAAAAAAATCTATAGAGCTATTAATAAATGAATCCAAGAGAAGAGCAGAGGCAATAGATGACCAAAAAGATTCATTAACACTCAGATTAAGAGATCTCGGTGGGGTATTACGTATGGCTGGAGACATGGCAGTTATGGATGGTAGTGATTTAATAAGAGAAAATCACATGTCATTTGCCATAAAAAATGCAGTATCTATTGAAGATCAAATAATAAAAAGATATAAATCTTTTGAAAATGCTTTACACAAGGATTTATCGAGTTCTCAGCATATGGGTAGTGGAAAAACAAATGATCCTAATGAAAACGTTGATAGAAGTTACATGTAACCAGGAAACTAATAAAATTCCTAACAATGAAATATTAAGTTGAATGATTATCTGAATAATCTAAATAATAATAAAAGTTACCAACATGAATCCTTACTCAAATCAACACTGGAATAATCTGGAGAGAGGTTTAACAAACTTGCAGAAAGCAGTTCCTGAATCTGAAAATATTCTTAGAGAGAATATATTAGATGCTTTTGACTTTCCAGAGATGATAGAAGACTATTTAATGGAATTAGAGATAAGGAACTACTCAAAAAGTACCATAAAAACTTATAGATCTATAATTAACAATTTTCATCGATTTTTACAGAAAGAAGAAAATCTTTATGATGAAAGATTAGTTTTAAGGGCATTTAAAAGATACATTCGCTACCTTAAACGTGAAAAGAATGTTTCTCAGAATTATATTTATCTTGTCACTGTAGTTGCAAAAAAATTTTTTGAGTTTGGAGGTATTGGTGTCTTAAAAGAAGTTAAAACTCCCAAAAGAACAAAATCACTTCCTAAATCTTTAAACGAGAATGAGGTAATTACTCTTATAAATGCAATGGATAATTTTGGGGATGAAAATGGTCTATCCGAAAGATCAGAGTTTTTAAGACTTAGAAATAAGGTTATATTGGCATTACTTTATTCATCTGGGCTTAGAGTATCAGAACTTGTTATGCTCCATACTGATAGTATAGATCTTCGTGATAGGACTCTTAGAATAAGAGGAAAGGGTGAAAAGGATAGGATAGTCCTTTTTGATGAAGAAACAAAGATATTACTAGAAGAATACCTTTTAGTTAGAGGTGATCAAAGTGATTATCTATTTGTTAATAGATCAGGGAACCATTTAACTCCTAGATATATTCAAATGATGATCAAAGATTATGCTGTTGCAGCAGGCATTAAAAAAAGAGTGACACCTCATATATTAAGACATTCATTTGCAACTCATTTGTTAAAAAATGGTGTAGATATAAGGGCAATACAACAGCTTCTGGGTCATGCTAACTTGAGTACTACTCAAATATATACAAGTGTAGATATGCATACACTTAAAAATGTATATGACCGTGCAAAATTGGTATAAAACATTTTTATAATTCTCTAAAACAGTATATTCTTTAAACTACATTTTTTAGTATCTTATACTAAAAATTTGGATTTAGCCTTATAATGATATACTTGCATAAATTATACTTCTATTTTTAATTCTTTGTAATATAGTAATAGAAATCTTCAAATTAAAGAAAAAAAGTATTTATAATATTTGAATCTAATAAATTAAGAGAATAATATAACTTCAGTTTTAGAGTTTATGGACACTTTAGGAGTTCAATATAAATAATATAATTTACTGCATTAAATGATTATTTTAGGTATAAAATTATTGGTTAATACTTAGGTGTATTTAATTTGGGAGGAATTGGATGGAGATAACAATTGACAATTATTTTGAAAAGAGGTATTCACTTTTTAAATGGCGTTCTCAAACTTCATACGCTAACAAATTAGTAATGGCATTTTTCATGGCATGTATAACTGGACTCATGGCTCAAATAATAATACCATTACCATGGACTCCTGTACCAATAACTGCTCAAACATTTGCAGTTCTACTTGCAGGAATACTACTCGGAAGATATTGGGGCGGATTAAGTATGATAATATACTTGTTGATAGGAGTAGTTGGTGTTCCATGGTTCGCAGGAAGTACTGGTGGATTAGGAACCATTATTGGGGCAAATGGTGGATTTTTAATCGGATTTGTTCTAGCAGCACTGTTTATAGGATATTTTGCAGACAAATACATCAATGCTCGAAGTTTTATACCTATGTTGGGTATATTAATGTTTGCTAGTTTCTTCCTAATTTATTTACCTGGTTTAATCCAGCTGAGTGCATGGTTGTATTTAGTCAATGGATCAGCACCTGGAATTTGGAGTTTATTAGCAATGGGCGTATTACCTTTCATTGTAGGGGATATTATTAAGATAGGCGGTGCTGCAGCACTTACCAAGGCTATAACACCTAAAGAACCTTTCAATGATGGAGAAAATTTGTTTTATAATGAAAGAAAGTGGAAAATATTCTGATCCAATTCGGATCAGAGTCCATCTTCTTCTTTGTATACAAAGATTTCATGGTTATGGGTATACAACAGAGTTTGTATCACACATGGCGAGAGTTATTTCTTTTTTAAAATCAGATCAGTATTAATAAACTTCAAATTGCTGTTAAAGCTGATGAGTTATGTTCTCGATGTTCCTACAATGTTGATGGAAGATGTATCAAAGAATTTACTGATAAAATAAATAAAGTAGATAAATTATTGAAAAAGCAAATTTAAATTTAAAACATATTTATACTGTTCATGAAGTTTCGGTACTATCAATAAAAACGGGGTTGTCAAGTTGTTGGGTGTGTAGTAATTACACTTGAAATTCTAAGCTTTCTAGAAGGCTAATCTGGGAAAACGGAACTCAAAAAAATATAAATTAAGCCCAACACCCATTAACTTGACAGCCCCATAAAAACTTAAATTATGATCATATTGTAACTATATGTTCAAAATGCGGTTGGAAAAATAAATGTCTATTTTACATTGAAAAGACTAAAATTTGATATTCTTTTTAAAATTCAATTTTTTTAACCAAAAGAAAATCCTAAATTTATTTTTCTATTATTATATCAATGATTAGTTTTACTTTAAATAGTCATTAATGCTTCTAATAACTATGTGTAGATTATAATAATTATTTATCAGCTAGTAATGCTACTTTGAATTAAAATCTACAAAAGTGCTATAAATAAGTACACACATCTATATCCAACACTATATATACGTAACTTTTTATAATTTATGAATAAAAAAAACATATTTATATGTAATTTTGGGGCATTTTATAAACCACAAAAAATCAAATTTAATAAATTCAAAATAGTAATAATAATTCTATTTTTAAATAATAAACTTGCTTCGTTAAATTACACTATAACGAAGTTTAAAATTTTTCCAAATAATTTGTTTTTAATCTAATATTAATAGAAAAAAATTTTACACTACTTCTAAATAATAATGAATATGGTAACATATGCTTCAATGGTTCGTGGAATAAATATCGGTGGAAAGAAGGTTAAAATGGATAGATTGAAGGAAATTTACAGATCTTTAGACTTTAAAAACGTAAAGACTTACATACAAAGTGGAAATGTTATATTCGAAAGTAAAGAATCTGATCCAACAAAATTGAGTCGTATAATTGAAAAAAGAATAACGAAAATATTTGAGTTTGATGTAAAAGTTTTTTTAAGAACTAAAAATGAAATGGAACAAGTTCTAAGTGGAAATCCATTTAAACAAGAGGACATTAATCATATTTATGTAACTTTTCTTTCAGATATTCCATCTGAAATGTTAATTAAGGATTTAAATCGTATTACTACTGTTGATATGGTAAATAAATCAGATAGATATATTATTTCCAAAAAAGAGATCTATCTTTTCTTACCAAATGGATATGGAAGAACTAAATTAAACAATAATTTTTTCGAAAAAAAATTAGATATATCTGCCACAACTCGAAATTGGAGAACTGTTAATAATATTGTTGATATTGCATCTAACAAGTAAAAAATTTAATAATTATATGATTTAAATAAAAATAAAAAAATGAGTAACTACCACCATATTGAACGATGGAACTGTTACTCAATCTATTCCAGATTATAATCCTGCACCGCCAGGTACATGGTCATTTGTCATTTCAAGCATCATTGGTTTTGGTAGTTCAATTCCAATGGTCTCTTTTATAACATCTTCCACAGTATCTGCTGGTATGAATTCTATTTCATCCTTTACATCCTTTGGAACATCATCAAGGTCTTTTAAATTTTCTCTAGGAAGGATAATACGTTCTATTCCGGCACGATGGGCAGCTATAACCTTCTCTTTAATTCCACCTACTGGCAGTACCGCACCTCTAAGTGAAATTTCTCCAGTCATGGCTAGTTTAGGATCTACTTCATGACCAGTTACTAATGATGCAATGGTCGTTAAGAGAGCAGCACCTGCAGATGGTCCGTCTTTAGGAATTGCTCCTGAAGGAACGTGTATATGTAGATCTTTCTTATCAAATTCTACACTCTTCAAATTGAATGCAAGTCTAGAACGGATCAAACTTTGGGAAATCTTGGCTGATTCTTTCATTACATCACCTAATTGTCCTGTCAAGGTCAATTTACCGCTTCCTGGCATGAATGCACCTTCAATGAATAGGATATCTCCACCTACAGGTGTCCATGCTAACCCTGTAACAACTCCTGGAGGGTTATTTTTGCCTGCTAAATCATACTGAGTTAGTTCATGACCGAGAATATCATAAAGCATATCACCTTTAACTAAGTATGGGGTTTCAACTTTCCCAACCACAATCTTCTCAGATACAACTCTTGCAACTGCAGATAGTTGACGTTTGATTCCTCTTACTCCAGCTTCTCTGGTGTATTTTTCAATAATGGTTTTGAGTGCTTCATCATCTATTTGAAGTTGGGTTTCATCTAATCCATGTTCTTCAAGGACTATTGATATTAGATGGTCCTTTGCAATACGGAATTTCTCATGACTTGTATAACTGCCTATTTCTATAATTTCCATACGATCCCTGAGAGGGCCTGGAATATCTCTCAATGAGTTGGCAGTTGCAATGAAGAACACATCAGACAGATCATAAGGCACATCAAGGTAATGGTCTGAAAAGCTGTCGTTTTGTTCAGGATCCAATACTTCTAGGAGTGCACTTGCGGGATCACCGTTGTAGGCTGCCATTAGTTTATCCACTTCATCTAAGATGAAAACGGGATTTTTTTCTCCTGCCCGTTTCATACCTTGTATGATTCTACCGGGTAATGCTCCGAGATAGGTTCTTCTATGGCCTCTGATTTCGGCTTCATCTTTTACCCCACCAAGACTTATCCTAACATATTCTCTTCCTAAAACTTCTGCAATACTTTTTCCTAAACTGGTTTTACCAGTTCCAGGTGGACCAACTAATAAAAGGATTGACCCTTGTTTATTTTGTTTTAGTTTCATCACAGTTAGGTGCTGTATTATACGATCTTTAACTTTTTCAAGGCTGTAATGTTCATCATCCAGCAACTTCCTTGCAGCCCCTATGTCAATATCTTTTATTTCGCTTTTGCCCCATGGTAATGTGGTTAACAAGTCAAGATAATTTCGAATTACATTCTCTTCTGAACTGTGAGGACCCTGTCTTTCAAGTTTTAGAACTTCTTCCAATGCCACTTCTTTAACTTCTTTGGGCATATTTGCTTCTTCTATGAGTTCTCTATAATCTTTTTTGCTACCAGTACCTTCAGTATCATTTAATTCTTCTTGGATAGCTTTTAATTGTTCTTTGAGCATGTTTGCTCTGTGGATTTTGTTCATTTCTTCATTGAACTTAGCAGCCATTTCCATCTGGAATTTTATTGATTCTTTTTGTTCGATTAATATATCAATGAATTTAAGACTTTTTTCCTTTAAAGAGCGTATTTCTAATAGTTCTTGTTGTTCATATACAGATAGTCTCATGTAAGGATATACATAACCAATAACCTTTGTTAGATCATTTAATTGATTAACTTGTTCCACATAATTCTTTGAACCCTTAAAGTTCCTACTTATCTCACTGACTAAGTCCTTGATATGTTCAAGAATCTCCTCTTGACTTTGTTTGTCTAAATCAACGATATCAGGTATTAATCTGTAAGAAGCATTGAAACTAGAACCTTCAGTAGTAATATCCTCTATTTCAACTCTTTCTACGATCTCGACCATTATTTGATAGAAATCTCTCATTGCTTTGATACTATCAATTTTGATTAATGTTCCTATGTTATATAAATCTGATTCAGAGTATAGTCCTTCTATATTATCTTCTTTTACAGCTACACCTATTGCGTAGAAATCATCCTTTGCAACTTTGTTGTAGATATTACTACCAACTTCTTTACCTATCTTTAAGGTCATTTTTGTCTCATGCAATAAGACCTTATCTGGTATAACTAATACTGATAATTGTTTATTAATGTTCATTTCATTCATGGTATCACTCGGAATGTGTAAATTTGATTATAAGGCTTTAATATTGGCCATTTGAATTTTATTCTTCTAATTTTTTGCATTTTGTTAAAACACATTTAAATAAAAAATCAATCTTTTCTTTGTGTTTTAATAAGGCGTTCTGGTTAAAGGTGTAGTAGATGTAATTGCCTTGCTTTTTTGCGTTGAGGATCTTAACAGTTTTTAGTACTTTAAGATGTTGTGATGCTGCAGGTTGTGTACAACCCATCATTTTAGCCATTTCAGTAACGCTAAACTTTTCCTTTTCACCAGATGCGAGGTTGTAGATCAATATTAGTCTGTTAATATTGCCTAGTGCCTTGAATAGCTCTTCCAATTCTTCTGAAAGATCTTCATCGCCATGTTCAGAATTCATCCTCAACATCATGTTTCATAAGTATATACGTATATGCTTATATACTTTTCTATTATGCAAATATTTTAAAAATCTCGAAAGAATTATTAATTTTTGATTATAAGTTATAATATCAACAATGTTGGTTTTAGAAGAATAGAAGTAAAAAAATGAAACAAAATTCAACAACAATATTAAAGGATTTCATGACTGAATTTTCAAGTAATACGGGACTTGAACCTGAAAGTAATCATCCTAAACGTTATTTATGGACTGATGCATTTGCTGTTTGTAACTTTCTAGAACTTTATAATCGTACTAGTGAAAAAAAATATTTAAATTTGGCACTAAGACTCATTTACCAAGTACATCACATACTTGGACAATATCGTACAGATAATAAAAAACATGGTTGGATAAGCGGTCTGGATATTGTAGAAGGTGAAAATCATCCAACACAAGGTGGATTACGGATAGGTAAAGAAATAAATGAACGTAATCCGAATGAACCATTTAACGAACGTCTTGAGTGGGATATGGACGGACAATATTATCATTACCTAACAAAGTGGATGCATGCCTTAAACAAGACTTCATTAGTTACTGAAAATATAAAATACCTTAAATGGGGCATGGAACTTGCAAAAACAGCACACAAACACTTTACTTATTTGCCCAACCAAAGCATAAGAAAGAGGATGTACTGGAAAATGAGTATAGATCTAAATCGTGCGTTAGTACCATCCATGGGGCAACATGATCCCTTAGATGGATATATAACCTATAATGAAATTCAAAGTGAAATAAATAATTTGGATTTGATAGACAAAATTGAAAATCCCCTAAATTATGAATTGAAGGACATGAAAAATATATGCATGGGCATGTCTATGGTAACAGATGATCCATTGGGTATAGGAGGACTTTTAACCGATGCTACTCTGATAACACAATTAATAGATCGTGGATCTAACCTATTTGAACTCCTTGAAACAGTTTTAGATTCGTCTCTTATGGGGCTCAGATCTTACATTTCAGATAATCCCATGGGATTATCAGCAAACTACCGTCTAGCATTTAGAGAATTAGGTCTTTCAATAGGTTTGAAGGGATTGGTAATCATCAGAGATTTAATAAGGAACAATTCTAAATTTTCAAGAGAATCTTTAGAAAACATATTAAATGAATTGGATAAATATAGTGATCTTGGAGAAACCATAGAAAAATTCTGGTTAGATGAAAACAACAGGAAAACAAGAAATTGGATAGAACATCGAGATATAAATACTGTTATGCTTGCAACTTCTTTGGCACCCTGGGGATTTTTAAAGATATAGAAATATATCTAATTATAGTTAAATACTAAACTATTTATACTTAGTTATGTATATTAATTATTATGGCTAAATGGGATAGAATTGGTATAAAACGGAAGATGCCTGTTGAAGAACTTGATAAACGTATTAAAAGTTTGGAGTTAGATGTTAAAGTTTTAAACAGGTTACATTTCATTCGTAACAGATATTTGGGAGATTCTGTTGAATTGGCTGCCTCTAAATCTGGTGTTACTAAACGTGTGGGTTATATTTGGCAAGACCGTTGGAATGAAGAAGGATATGGAGGATTAATACCCAAATACGGTGGTGGGAGACCAGCACAAATTTCAGATGAACAGAAAATTGAATTAAAAGAGATATTGACCAAAAGAGATGATTGGACCACCAAAGAAATTAAGCAATTAATAAAAGATGAATTTGGTATTGAATTCTCTGAAAAACATGTTAGAACTATTCTAAGAAGTATAGGACTGAAATTCGCAAGGCCCTATCCGAAAGATTACCGCAGACCTGTAGATGCTGAAGAACAGTTAAAAAAAACGTAGATCAAGCATTAGCGAAAAAACCTGATATTATAGGATTTTTTGATGAATGCTCACCACAAAGCACTGCAAACACACAAAAATTATGGTCACTCACCAAACCTGTAATAACAAAAAATACTACACGCCTTAAAGCCAATACATATGGATTTTATGCCATAAAAGGACAAAGCACAATAGATTTCAAAGAACACTCAAAAAAAGAAGACATAACAGAATTCATAAAACAAATACGAACTATAAACCCTTATGGACGGATAATGATAATCCTCGACAACTTCAGATCTCATCATGCTAAACTAACCACAGAAACAGCCGAAAAACTCAATATAGACCTTGTATTCTTACCTCCATACTCACCACACCTCAATCCCATAGAATACATCTGGAAATCTGTTAAAAGAGAATTATCACCAATATTTATCAAAAAACAAGAACAACTAAAAAATTTAATCGAAAAAAACTTTAAAAACCGCTCTCAATCTCTCACTTACGCACATAGCTGGATAAACAAATTCTTACCAAAAAGTATAAAAAAATAAGTATTTAACTATATATTAATTTTAAAAAAAACATTTAAATGTTTAAAAAATACCTGTAACCATAGCCGGGACAAAAATTAAGATTTGGAGTATTTTTATCAGCATTTATCCAATCACCATCAACAATAAATGTGAATTCATAAAAATCATCTGTATTTCCACTTTTGATCTTACTGATCAATACTTCTAATTCCCAATCATCATTTTCAAGATTATAATGCATTTTCCATTCTAGATCATTTTCTGACCATCCCATAAAATTTCCAAACACACGAACTTCCTTTTTCACTGATCCAAAGTAAACAAACTTCACCGTATTTTGTTTGATGTAGTATCCAAAATCATTCATATTTTACACCCAATTTTAATTATCAACTAATTTTATAAACCAAATCTCAATTAAATGGGTTTTGTGGAATGTGAAGTGTTATTGTTTATAGGAGTTGTAGGAGTAACAGTTCCGGATCCAGAGGTATTTGTTGTATTATTTGAGTTGTTAGTTGGTATACCTGTAAATGGAACAGGAACAATTGTTGATCCGGTAATAGGTTCTAATTCAATATATCTAGCTGTGATTTTTGGAATATTTAACTCTCCAAGTGATGCTGATATGTAATTATAACTACCAGAAACCTCCCCATAAACATTGATTACATCTCCCACATTAAATGTTGTTTTTGCATTGTAAGTAACAAATATTAGATCAGAAGGGGACCATCCTCCATTTACTTGTGTAACTGCAAGAACTATATCGGTCAAACCATAATTTTCATTTATCTGAACTATCTGTCCTGTAAACTTGAAATGTTGGCCATTATATTTATTTAAATTACTGTTTAAATCTTGAAAACTAATAACATTACACGAAGCTTCATATTTAACAAGTGCATCACCGGTTAAGGGTGTATCATTTGGCAAAATAAAACTTAAAAGCATAAAGATTATTAAAATAATAAGCACGCTTATAGAGATAACAATTCCCAGTTTAACTGGATTTGATTGGTTTAAAAACCAATCACGAGCCATTTCTAATTTGTCCAACATTATATTCCTAAATTATTCAAATAACAAAGATTACAAACTTTTTTTATCTTTTTAATTCTTGAATATGATTATTAAATAACGTAATATTAACTTTTATTATAGGTTCTCTAAACATTCATCTTTGAGTATTCTAGCATCTTCATTAGAAGGATTTATAACTAGGGCTTTTCTAAAACATTCAATTGCATCGTTATATTTGCCTAATTCTAAAAAAGCAACTCCTTTATTACATATAAATGCATCATTTTCATTTTCCATATTTAATGCTTCATCATAGCAATGAAGAGCTTCTTCAAATCTACCAAGTTCCATTAATGCATTACCTTTACGATTCCACATAGCCGCATCTGGAGGTTCTTCAAGACAAAGTTCTAGAGCCTTTTCATAACAAAAAAGAGCTTCTTCTGTTCTTTCAAGTTCTGATAGTATATTTCCCTTTGCATTCCATACATCCGGATCTTCAGGATTCATTTCTAAAATATCATTATAACATTGCAGAGCGGAATCAAATTTTCCAAGCATTTCCAAGATAAAACCCCGCCAGTAAAAAACAAATTCATTCTTATTATTAATTTCCATAGCTTTATTGCTACATTTAAGGGCTTTTTGTGGCTGGTTTGAGTTAAGAAGTGCTATCGCTTTGTTATTATAAATATACTCATTATGGTCATCGAGTTTAATAGCCTTATCATAACATTCAATGGCTTCCTCAAACTTTCCTAAACGTGATAGGTTATCTCCCTTTTTATTTAATAAATAAACATCATTTGGATCGAATTTTAGAGCCGCACTATAACATATAACCGATTTATTGAATTTACCCACATCAAAAAGAATATCTGCACGTTTTGTTATCATAGATTTTTCATCTATTTTCTTTCCTTCCCAATCTTCAATCGGCAACTTTTTAAACCTTATAACTTGGAATAAAGAGGAATCGGCAGTATCCTCAGGATAGATTTTTTTGAAATCGACTTCAAGCTCTTTTGCATTTCTATATCCTTCTTCGTGTGCTAAAGAATCATTTTTGATGAGATCTCCAAATTTAATGACCTCTACATCAGTAACTCTAGATTCAAAAAGCTTTTTCCGCTCCTTTGAAACAAGGTTCCAGTAACAATGTAATCTATCACCTGGAGACAATGGTTTTTTCCAGAGTTTTCTGATAGTTGCTGTCTTTTTACCAGTTATAAGTTCGACGTGACGGCTTCCAAAGAGTAAGATTGGTATAGGAATCCCCCTTAAATTCAATTTAGATTAACTATATTATCATTGATATCATCTTAAATGTTATTTAATTGTTTCATCCCCAAATTCAGAGGTTTTTATTTTTATATTGTTTTGATATGGTTTAATTGATTCAGCAATATCAAAAAGTTCTTTTCTGGAAGGACTCTGGATCTTTTTGAGTTTTTCATCCAGTACTGTTTTGTTATTAAACTGTTGAATTGTGTAAACATCACATTCAATATTTTTTGCTATATCCATGATATCTTCAGGAACCAAAAGTCCAGGAACGTAAGTTGTTCTACATTCTAAATAAACATTAGATTTTAAACATACTTGAATACTTTTTCGTACATTTTCACCTATATCTACACCTATAACTTTTTTATACTTCTTAAAAGGGGCTTTAACATCGAATGCAACATAATCAACAATATCCAATAACTCTTCTAATTTTTCGGGATAATATCCATTGGTATCCAGTTTAGTATTGAGTCCTAATTTTTTACAGTATCTTAAAATTTTAGTTACTTCTTCGTGTTGGAATGATGGTTCTCCGCCAGTTAAAACAACACTATCAATGAAATCAATGGAATCATCTATCTTATTATAAATTTCACTTATTTTTCTTTGATTTCCACCCTCAATTAACCCCGGATTATGGCAGTAAGGACATCTTAACATGCATCCTGCTGTAAATATAACAAGTGAAATTTTACCAGTATACTCAATTGTTGAAACAAGAATTCCACCAATGTCGATTGTATCTGTGCTCTTTTTTGGATTTAATAAGGTCATATAGTTGTCCCATACATTTTATGATTTATTTCATCCAATTATACCCTTAAGAATTTTTATAAATTTTGCATCGTTTTCAAGTGTTCCTACACTGACCCTTATCCAGTATTCATCAAGCCCCTTAAAAGAAGTGCAGTCTCTAACTATTACTCCCCTTTGCATGAGTTTTTCACTTAAATCCTTGGCAGTTAATCCTGTTTGTCGAATATCGACCAGCATATAATTGGCTTGTGATTTATAAACCTTAAGATTCTTGAATGTTGACATTGATCTGTAAAGAAATTCCCTGCTTTCGATACTTACCTCAGTTGATTTTTTAATGTATTCATGGTCTTTGAGTGTGGCTGATGCTGCTACCTCTGAAAGTTTCGTTAAGCTAAAAACTGGTTTAACACGGTACATATATTCAATAATCTCTGGATTTGATAATCCATAACCTATTCTCATACCTGCAAGACCTAAAACTTTTGAAAATGTTCTTAGAATGAACAGGTTTTTGTATTCATCTAAAAGATCAACATTGTTAACCCCTGAAAATTCATAATATGCTTCATCTACAACTACAACTGCATCTGTACTTTCTAGTACCTTCTTGATATCTTCTTTACTTATTAACCCACCTGTGGGGTTGTTTGGTGTACAAAGAAATATAAGCTTTGTTTTAGTGTTTATGGCTTGAATCACAGAGTTAACATCTAAAGTATTAGATGGCACATCCCACTTAGCGTATACTGGAATAGCATCTTGGATTGTGAGTGTGTATTCATAGTACATGTAACTGGGAATTGGGACTATAAATTCATTTCCAGGTTCTATAAAAGCTTTTCCAAGCACATCTAGTATCTCATCAGCTCCATCTCCACCTAAAATGACATTTGATGTGGAAACACCAGAATATGATGCAATATCTTTGATTAAACTATCTAAATTTGTTTCGGGATATTGACTTATGAGTTTAAGATTCTTTGTTAAAGCTTCTACTGCCATGGGAGATGGTCCAATTGGATTCTCATTTGAGCCGAGTTTTATTATTTTTTTAGGTTCTAGATCATAATTAGCAGCTATTTCCTCGATAGATCTGCCAGGAACATAAGGATCAAGTTTTTTCACAACTTTACTAGGGTTAATCATTGAATTCACTCTTCATTCTTGCCATTTCAACATATGTGATTGCATTATCTTTTATACTCTTAATTTGATCTTCGTTAAGTGTTCTAGCAGCTTTTGCAGGAACACCTAGTATTAAACTATTTTCAGGAAATTCATGTCCCTCCGTTACTACTGCTCCCGCACCAACTATGCTATTTTTCTTTACGGTTGCACCATTAAGAACAGTAGCATTCATCCCGATTATACAGTTATCTTCGATCTTGCAACCATGAAGAACAGCTGCGTGTCCAACAGATACATAATTCCCGATCTTCAATGGATAACCTTTTGATGAATGTAAAACACAATTATCCTGAACATTTGAACATTTGCCGATCTTTAAAGGTTCAATATCTCCTCTTAAAACTGCATTAAACCATACTGATGATTTATTATCAATGCTAACCTTTCCATCTATAACTGCACCTTTAAATACAACAACGCTTTCATTGTTCATGTTATCTTCCTTTTTGTAATCATAAATCTATTTACTCAATACTTTGTAATCTGTGTTGCTTTTATCTGTTATTATCAATAATTTGGTGTTCTTGTAGAGGTATCAAAACCTTGTTTGACTCTAGATCTTTGCTAACAATTGCTCCTGCACCAATCCTTGAGTTAACTCCTATTTTCACTCCCGGATTGAAACTAGAGTTTATACCAGTTTTTACTCCATCTCCAAAGACAACTCCCATTTTACGGCGTCCAGAATCTATTTTGTCACCTTTAACTCTAATTTTAACGTTTCCATCATCAAATCGTAGATTTGCAATATTAGTTCCTGCAGCAATATTGCATTTAGATCCAATTATGGAATCTCCAACATAGGTAAGATGATTTATATTAGTATGGTCCATTATGATAGAATTTTTAATTTCAACTGCATTTCCAGAGCTAACATTATTGCCTAAACTTGTATATTTTCTTAATAATGTGTTTGGACCTATGTCACAATTTTCTCCGATATATACGGGTCCCATTATATATGTACCTGATCTAACTATGGTATTTTTCCCAATAAAAACCGGTCCATGTATTATGACNNTCACCATTTTTCATCTGAATTAGAAGTGAGTCTGTTATTTCATACTCACCACGTTGTGACTTTTCAGTCTTTTCTATGGCTTCGAATATTTGGTCATCAAAAAGATATATCCCTGCATTTATTAGATTACTTGGAGCTTTTCCTGGTTCTGGTTTTTCAATTATGTTGGTTATTCTATCTTCATCAATTTCCACTACACCAAAAGACGATGGATCATCAACTTCCGTTAATACAAGTACTGATCTAGCGTTTTCTGTTTGATATTTAGTTATAAGATCCTCGATTAATATAGGATCTACAATAATATCGCCGTTTAATATTATGAAACTCCCTTTAACAATACCCCTTGTCGATCCAATTGCATGAGCAGTTCCAAGACGTTCTTTTTGTGTTACATAATTTATATTAACACCGAAATCGGTACCATTTCTGAAATGATCTTTAATAACTTCTTCACGATATCCAACAACCAAGGTAATATCTTTAATACCTGCATCCCGGAGTGATTCAACATTATACTGTAAAATTGGTTTTCCGCCAACTTGAAGCATTGTTTTTGGTTTCGTCATGGTCAGTGGTCTCATTCTTGTTCCTTCACCTGCTGTCAATATAATTGCCTTCATATTAAATACCTCTCAAAATCCCGTTTACTCCATAAATATAATTCTGTTAGCATAATTTCTAATAGATATGTATAATGTTGTATCAATCCTTCTAATAAATTTTGACTCTAATAAAATTAGATTATTAAAAAAATAATAATTGCTGAATTTTTGAGGGGATATTCTGGAAAAAAAATTATATTGATTTAAGAAATTGTTATTAAAATAATTTATAGTAACCCTTCAATGAACTTTGCACATTGGTCCCTTATCATATGGGCCTTCTTATCACTTGTTGCTTCGAGAGTGATCCGAATGTATGATTCTGTACCAGAGGGTCTTATAAGCACCCAACTTCCATCTTCCATTGAAATTCTGACACCATCAATGCGATTTGCATCGACAACATCATCAAGAATAATATGCAGTTTTTCTTCAACACCCTTCATAATAAGTTCTTTTTGATGATCTTCACAGTTCACCTTATCCCTTATGGTGGGATAACTAGGAACTTCATCAAGCTGTTTGGACAATGGGCCATATTTTTGTACTAATTCAATAACTCTTATTGCAGATAGTATACCATCTGGACACATGCAGAAATTTGGATGGATCCATGTTCCGGAAGGTTCACCGCCAAATTGTGCATCATGTTCTTCAATTGATTCTGCAACGTGGACATCCCCGACTTTAGTCCTTATAACAATTCCTCCAACTTCATCCATACATTTATCTGTACAGAGAGATGCATCAACTGTGGTAACAACTTTACCCCCAATTTCACGGGATACAATCGCTAATAATTTGTCAAAATCAGCCATACGGCCTGTTTCATCTATGGCTATCATCCTATCAGCATCGCCGTCGTGTGCAATTCCAATATCTGCTTTGGTAGCTTTAACAACTTTCATAAGTTCTTGCAAGTTTTTTTCAGAGGGTTCAGGTAGTCTTCCAGGGAAGAATCCATCAGGCTGTGAGTTAATAGCTAAAACTGAACAACCTGCCATTCTGAGAATTAATGGGGATAAATATGATGCTGCTCCATTTGCACAATCAACTACAACTTTAATACCAGGCTTTACCGTGGATTGATTTAGGAGGTCTTTAATATATTCTGATACAACAAATTGTACTTCCTCAATCTTGCCTATATCTTCCCATGATACCATTTTAAAGTTTTTATTGTGGATAATTTCCTCTATAACTCTCTCCTGATCCTGTCTATATGCCATTCCATCGGGATTCCATAATTTTATTCCATTATATTCTGGAGGGTTATGGGATGCAGTAATCATTACACCTGCATCTGCTTTAAGTTTCATAGTTGCGTAACCAACAAGTGGTGTTGGTGCCATTCCCATCTTAAGGACTGTACAGCCGCACTGTAGTATTCCTGCAGTAACAGCATTTTCAATCATCACATTAGATGTTCTTGAATCATAGCCTAAGACTATTTTAGACCCTTTACCAGCGGCGTATGTTGCAATTGCCATACCCACATTAACTGCTACCTCAAGTGTAATATCAGAACCTATTTTCCCTCTGATGCCTGATGTACCAAAGAGTTTAGGAATTTCAGATGCCATTATTGTAACCTCACTATGCTCCGAATTTGGTTGATAAGTTCATGAGATCCATAAGGATGTCCATGATATTATTTCCCCTGATCCTACACAACCCACCTTTTGTCACGCTTCTTTCGTTGAAATTTTTCACATCATCGACCCTTACTTCTGGTCCACAAATAACTATAGGAACAGGGTCTCCTGTGTGGTCCATTGTAGATATTGGTGTGGAGTGATCTGCAGTCAATATGAAGTAAATATCTTCTATTCTCATTAGTTCTCCAATAACTACATCAACTTTTTCAATAAACTTGATTTTTTCATCCATTTGACCATCGTGACCCGCTTCATCAGCACCATCCACGTTAATCAACATGAAATCATAGTCCTTTGAAGCAGTTTTTATGATGCCATTTTTGATATTCTCTAAGTTTGTGTCGATACCGCCTGTAGCACCTTTAATATCAACTAGTTCCATACCAGCGATTTTGGCAATTCCTTTGATTAGTCCTGTTTCGGCTATACAAACCGGTTTCAAACCATATTTTTCACCAAATGGTTGTACATTAGGAACAGCACCAGCACCTCTTGGAATAATTATGTTAGCGGGAGGTTTACCTGCATCTATTCGTTTCAAATTTAGAGGATGGTTTTTGAGTACTTCATAGGATTTTTTAACGATCTTGTTCAGAATGTTTGCAGTTTTATTTGCTTCTTGGGATCCATCTATGGCAACAACCATCTTTGGAGCTTTTCCCTCATGCTTTGGATCTGCATCAGAAACCTGGTCTGAAAGACCATTGCCCCTAAGAACTAGAACCGCTCTGTGACCTGTTGATTCTTTAAATATGACCTCAACATCTTGATCAATATTAATGCCATTTATAGATCTGGCCAGCTCTTCAGTTCCTTCTCTTATCCTTCCCGCACGTCTGTCAATAATAATACCATCCTCATCTGCTGTAGAAAAGTTACATCTGAATGCTATATCTCCAGGGAGAACATCCACCCCAACTCCTGCAGCTTCAAAAGGACCTCTACCCGTATAAACTTCGTAAGGGTCATATCCAAGTATTGATATATGTGAAGTATCACTTCCAGGCCGTATACCTGGTTTTATAGGATCCATAATTCCACATATTCCGTTTTCAGCCATTTTATCCATATTGGGTGTTATTGCAGCTTCTAAGGGTGTTTTATATCCTAGCTCTTTTAGGGGACGATCTCCCATCCCGTCTATGATCATTATGATTCCTTTCATTTTATCACCTAAACCATGATGATGCCTAAGGCAGCTCCTGTAATTGTAGCTATTAGATTTACGTACTCGTTGGAAATATAATTTCTTCGTTCTAATACTGCTCCAAGTATACTGTCTACAAAGCAGCCAACGGTACCTGCTATTATAGAAATCTTTAAAGTTACGAATGGATCAGGGAATATTCCTAATAAATAGGCTGCTACTCCTATGATCCCCGCACCAATAATTCCTGCGGCAGTTCCAACTATGGAAATACCACCGTCTGTTCCTGGAGGTACTTTTTTAAATGTCGTTATTAATCTTGGCTGTACAGTAACACCAACTTCACTAGCAAGCGTATCTGCAGTAGCAGTTGCAATTGAACCTATGAATCCTCCATAATTTCCAAAGGCAGCCATTATAAAAGGTACTATCCCATTAGAAATTACATTTTTGAGTGTTCTTGTACCTTCATAAACACCGATATCTTTTTTATATTGGTGTTTGTATTTGGTTGAAACAAGTCCAAGAATCAGGAAAAGAAATATTAAAATAAGCCAGTTTGCACCAGCTGTAAAAATAATTACAATACCCATTATAATCATGAAAATGGATCCGAAGAGATCAAGGGCCTTTCTCCAGTAGGTAATAAGCCCAATGACCACAATAAGGAACACATATTCCAGAGGATTAATCATTTAACTCCCGCGTTATTATTTTTCTTCAATTACACGAGTTTTAATGGTTTCAACACGTTTTAGAGGATAAATCTTTTTAGACTCGTGGTAAATGTGTGATGCCATTTTCCCGCCTAGAACATCTTCAATGAGTTCTTGGAAGTTTTTATCCTTAGCTGCATTTTGGACCATTTTTTCCATGGTTTCCCTTATAAATTTCTGTTGGGAAGATTTAGCCCTTTTAATTGTAATAGCAAGCACATGAATCTTTAGTTTTATACCATCTTTAGATGTGACATTGACTATTGCGTCTATACGGCTTGTTCCCCTTCTTATCATACTTCTGACATAGTCGGTTGTAACCTGATGCCCAACAAATTCTGTGTTTGCTGTGGTTCCAGCAACATTCCTAATCTGGAAGAAAAGTTTAATGTACTGTTTACTGAAGTCTCCAGTGAGTTCACGAAGTGAGGATTCAACTGTTCTTCTAACCAGAAGTTCAGGATCTCTTGCAGGTGTTGTACCTATTTCTGCATCTCCAAAATCTTTAGGAGTCATTATCGTGTACCATTCTTTTTCTTTCCAAGTATCTCTCACTCTTCTACGTCTTGCTTTAGCCATTCTATCACTCTTACCTGTAAAAATTTATAATTAAAAACTCATATTTGGGATATAATACAAAAAATCATAATCAAGTATTTTAGATTAAAATCATTTATTTTATAACTCTTATTCATGTTTTATAAATATTGTTGAAGATCCATTACCCGATCATGTAACAATTTTAAAAACAGTATTAGGATTGATATCTACACCGTGCTTATTGAATTTAACTTCATCGTATATAGTTTTTATCATAGGAACAAATTCTTAATCGAATATTAACTGATAAAAAATAATAATTGATATTCAATAAGCTTAGTTAATAATTACTTAAATCTTCTATTAAGCCTTTAATAAAAGTTTCAGCATTTTTAAGGTCATCTGAATTTGGCTTACCTTTGTTAATGCCACCAATTAGTTTTAATGGGCCCCAAACATCAAATGCTTTGCACGAGAATTTACCAACAACTTCAAAACCATGTTCTGAAAGTAAATCTGCTAGAGCATCAATATATTTCGGATTTTCCTTACCACTAGTAGTGAATACGAATGCATTCCGTTTTTTTACATGGGGTAAATTATCTATAAATTCTATAAACTCTTTGTTTGCTTTGCCGTAATAGATTCCAGAGCCAAAGCCTATTAAATCGTAGTCAAAGATGTTGTAGCCATCCACTTTGTCGTATTTAATGAGGTCTGCTTCAATTGCTGTTGCCATTGTTTTGGCGATTTTCTCTGTGTTTCCACGGTGTACTGAGTTATATGTTATTAATACTTTCATTTTTTAGGCACCTAATAATTATATTAAAAATTATTTGAGAATTAATTTATTATTGTATATATATTTATTATATCTTACCCATTCTAGAAGTTCAGTGGTTTGTTCATGAATTTTTCATGCTCAACAAATCTAGTTAAAACCTCTTCTACTGGCCCTTCATCTTCTACAACTTTTTTGCCCATACTTTTTAGCCCGGGTTTTGCAGTCATTCCTATCTGTAGACATATAACCACATCACAATCATCAACTACTTTTAAAGATTTTCCCCATTGATGTTTTTCACCAAGAATTTTAATATATTCCCTTCTATCAATAAATTCGGTCTTTTCCCCATTGAATTCATAGATGAGAAATTTCTGAGCCCTTCCAAAATGTTCAGTAAATTTTTCATCGTCTGTAACCGAAACTGCTATTCTCATATTATCTCCCTCTTTTAGTATTTTTAATCCCCACATATACTGGTCTTTGACATTCTTCACTTTTCCACATTTCAAATGTGAAATCCCCGTATATATACGTTTTAAATCCTACTTTTTCCATTATCTTGTTAACTTTAGCTATTTCAAAAACACCTAACTTGTGTTCATCGATGTCAAAATCAAATTCACCATTATCCTTCACAAGAAAAACGAAATTAGCATTGAAAATCCCGTTTTCTAGTCTGGATTGACATATCCTTGCGATTTTAAGTTCTTCTTCAACCAAAGTATCTAAACTAACAATTCCTTCAATCCAGTTATCTGTATTAAAACTTAAATCAAAGATTAAAATTCCACCATTTTTCATATGATTATAGAAATTATTTAGTGTACACTCAAGTTCTGTGTAATTAGTGTTGTAATGGATAGCTGAAAATATACAGATGATCACATCAAACTTAGATCCTATTTCAAGTTGTTTCATATCCCCTTGGATAAAATTTGCTTCTGCAACCTTTTCACGGGCTATCTTTAGCATATTTTCGTTTATGTCTACTCCTGTGATATTGAAATTATTTTTAAGAATCAAAGCATGTGATCCTGTTCCACAAGCCACATCTAATAGTTCAACTCCGGAACTAGTTTTATGTTTATTTACAGCCCAATTTATGAACTCAGATTCTCCTTTATAATCCACATGTGCATATATTTTGTCATAGTATGCAGCATACTTATCATATAGCTGTCCATTTGGCATGATTTACTCGTTTGTACAATATTTAAGTTTTTTATAGAATATAATTCATATAAATTATCTATACTATTTGGGTTATGAGTTTAGCAACGTTTTTTCCAAATTTTCTTATGGTTCGCATACCCTCTTCATCTTTGATAGCTTCTCCCTTTTCTCTTCCAAATACCATATTCCAATAGGTTGAACCGGGTACTATCATTTCATTTATTAAATAGAACATAAGAAGTTCTTGAATTGTAGATGTTTGACCCCCACGCCTTGCAACTGCAATTGGCCCCCCAACTTTCCATGAAAGGAATTGGGTAGTGTTCATTGAAACGTATCCAATTCTTTGAAGTGCTGCCATCAAATCTCCCCTTGCTGTTCCAAAGTATACTGGAGTTCCCACTATGAACCCTTTAGAATCTTTTATGTTATCTATTATCTCATTTAATCCATCATCTATCTTACATTTCTGGATTTTAGCACATTTGCCACATGCGTGACACGATTCAATGTGTTTACCTCTTAAATAAATGATTTCTGTTTTTAATCCCTGTTTTTCTATAACCTCGGCACATTCTGAGAGTACTTGGGCAGTATTACCATTTTTACGCGGACTTGCACATATAAAAAGAACTTTTTCCATTGGGGTATTCCTCGCTATAAATAACTTTCTTAAATAATATTAATGAATAGTTTGGGTTTGGTCAATAAAATAAATAAACTTTAGGAATTTAATAATATACTATTAATACATTTTATATTGTCAAGATTTAGGAATAAAGACATCATGTGATGAATTTATGCAACTGGTACTGTAGTAATTTTATAGTTCGCTATTATAAATTATAAAAATTTTAAATATTAAAGTTAAAAAGAATCTCCAATTCATTAAAAAATAACAGGATTACAAAGTTTTGGGATTGTATGATCCATTGTCACAGCCGCTGATTCCTGAACGTTTTTCCTTTTCTTGGATTTCTCCCATTTTTTCAAGTACAACTTTTGGATCCACTTTGGTATTGATACATCCATCTTTTAATAGTGGAACTCCTTGGCATGAAAACTTTGAAAGTTTCATCATTGATAAATTAAGATCTTGATAACAAGCAACTCCAAGAACAGCTTTGAAATCATTTTTCTCAAGTATTTTCTTTAAGAAAGTTGAACCCGGTATGATAAACACTTTAAATCCCATACCTTCTCCTTTATTTTTAAGAACACCTATAACACATCTATTACAATTTGTGCAGACGAGCCCTGAGGATTCGAGTTTAGCTTCACAGTCAGTATGCCTTAAACAGTGCGGAAGAACCAATATTTTATCTTGTGGTTCTATTTTTTTAAAGTATTTTTCGTTGACATTGTTTCTTACTTCTACCCCTATCTGATCAACTATTTTAGCGTCCACTCCAACATTCTCAGAGAACTTTTTGAAGAGCCCATAGAACATATCTATAGTAAAAAGCAAAAGTCGGGGAAAAACAAGTTTATCTTCCTTAAGTAAAAGTTTTCCTAATATCAAAGTCACGGAAAGTAGTGCGAGTATTACTAAAACAATAACAAACACTATTTGTCCAAATATCTGATAAAATTCGTAAAAAATCATATTATACATTTAGTGTTTACTACTATATTAAATTATTAGTTGATTAAATTCGTGTTAATATGGGTTATTTCTAGTAGTATTCACAGATTTTGGGGCGTTATTGCCCTATTTTTTCAATTTTATAATCTTTAATAATTCCTTCTATTTCAACACCATCTGGCACGGCTGTTATATCTAACCCCGAGAGATCTTTACATGCACATAGAATGTCTTGTTCTGGATGTGTTCCGGCCTGTACATTACAATCTAATCTGATATGATCTCCACATGCAACAACCATTTTAAGCCTTTTTGAAGTGGGATGATCTTTAGGAAGGACTATTATTGGTGATGAGAATTCTTTAAGAAGATAAATCATGGATTTTATTCCAATTTCTTCTTTTAATCCTGCATTAAACGTAGAAACAGCTATTAAATCATCCTTCCCTAGAAAAACAACAATTTCTTCTTTTTCAGGCGTTCCTATGAATATCTGCATGTCACGACCTGTTTTAGAGAGGCCTAATTCTCCCGAACTTCCAATTAAAAATAAAATTTCATTAGGACTTAATCCAATTCTTTGACGTTGTCGGACTGACATGATGGGCATACAACTCGTTTTCCAATGCCTTTAAATCCGTTTCCGCAGTCCAAACATTTATAACGTTTGGTTTTAAGTTTTTTCATCTTAATATCGGCCATTGGCCCTCCTACTGTGCACATATATTATCACCAAATTTAACTATGTTTAGTGTATTATTTATTAGTTATCTTTAAAATTATAAAAAAATCCGAGTTAAAGTAAGCATATCTTCGGGATAAATACCATTTTTGACTAAGTATTTATCCTCTAAATTTTATATAAACAATTAAATATACTGATCAGATAAACAAATCAAGGGAACACACTTCTAATAAAAGGTGATACTATTGAAAAATCTTATTTTTCCATTTACAGCAATTGTAGGTCAAGATGACGTTAAAAAATCTTTAATATTGAATGCTATAAATCCTAGCATTGGTGGCGTTCTAATTAATGGAGATAAAGGAACAGGAAAAACAACAGCTGTCAGGGCTTTAGCAGATCTTCTGCCTCCAATAAAAGTGATTAAGGGCTGTGCTTTTAACTGCGACCCTGATGATGAAGATTCACTCTGTGATTCCTGCAAAACAGATGGTTTTGAGGTTGAAATTAAAAACATGCGTGTAGTTGAACTGCCACTAGGTTCAACTGAAGATAGAGTTGTTGGATCAATTAATATAGAAAAAGCCTTAAAGGAAGGTATTAAAGCATTAGAACCTGGAATACTTGCTGATGCTAATAGAAATATCCTTTATGTTGATGAAATTAACCTTTTGGACGACAATCTAATTGATGTGTTATTGGATGCTGCTGCATATGGCGTGAACATTGTTGAAAGGGAAGGTGTTTCTGTTGCACATCCATCCAACTTCATCCTAGTAGGTACCATGAACCCTGCAGAAGGTGAGCTCAGACCTCAACTATCAGATCGTATTGGCCTTCATATCACAGTTCACAGCATCATGAATTTGGAAGAAAGGGTTACAATAATGGAGAGGCGTGAAGAATTTGAAAAGGATCCATCAGCATTCAAAGAGAAGTTCGAGAAGAAACAAGGCTTGATACTGGAGAGTATTGTTACTGCAAGGGAAATGCTCAAGAAAGTATTTGTTTCTAAAGATATTATGGGAGTTATAGCTTATGTTTGTATGGAAGTTGGAGTTGATGGTCACAGGGCAGATATAGCAATTTTAAAGACTTCAAAGACAATTGCAGCATACCAAAACATGGATGAAGTAAACATAGATCATGTGGAGGAGGCAGCTTTACTTGTACTGGGTGAAAGGGTCCAAAAATCATCTCGAAACAAAAATAAAATTAATCAGATGGTTCAAAAAGCCATGGAAGATATTTCTAAGAAAAAAAAGGAAAAAGAAGAAAAACAAAATTCTGATAAACAAGAAGATCGCAGTGGTAATGAGCAGAGTCTTGAAGGAACCCAACAAGCTGGAGATCAGAAAGAAAAAACCGAAAATAATAGACCAAAACAAGAATCAGGCGAGAAACCAGAGAAACTAAAGCATCAAGAAAATCAGACTGTTCAAGATCAAGGAGAACATGCTCCTGAATCCTTAGATACTAAGAATCCCGACACTAAGGAGAAAGGTAAAAAACTTAAGAGTCTTGAAAAGGAAGAGGATATAAATTCTTGTGAACAAGGTCTTGATATAAAAAAATTGCTTAAAATTAAAGGAAAAAAAAAGAGAAAACTCTATGGTAGACGGGTTGATTCAACTACTCAAAAGGGCAAATATGTCAAAAGTAGGCTTTCGAAAGATTTAAAAAATGATATTGCCATTGATGCGACTATAAGGGCGGCTGCTATGAGTTCTAATGGATTTATCAATGTCAAAAGTGAAGATCTTAGGCATAAAGTTCGAAAACATGGCGCAAAAGCTTCATTAGCTCTTGTTGTAGATCTCAGTGGATCTATGTACTCAGAAAGAAAGGCTGAAAGGGTAAAAGATATTTTAGTTAATGTCATTGAGGATGCAGGCCGACAAGGCGATAAAATAAGTGTTGTTGGGTTTAAGGGTAAAGAAGCTGCAGTTATAATCCCAACAACCAAGAGAGCAACTTCATTTAAGGAACATATCGACAACATAACCATTGGTGGCACTACTCCACTAGCATCAGGTATGAAAAAGGGATTTGAGATCCTTAAAAAAGAAAAATTCAAGCAAGAATATGTGCCTATGATGATGATACTTACAGATGGCATGCCAAATGTTGCAGTTGATGAAAATCCCCGGAAAGATGCATTGAAAATTGCTGGTGAACTCAAAGAGAATGAAATACATACTATAGTTGTGAACTTTGAACTTGCAGTTAAATATGGTAGAGATATGAATATGGAGCTTGCAATGGCTTCGGGCGGGCGTTATTATGATCTTGAGGATATTACAAATCTAGGGTGTGCAGTATCAATGATATTAAAAAATGAACGTAATGATATATGATCGATGAATTACAAGGAACTTTGTTTACAACATTAGTGTATTGGTAAAAATATAGCTGATGATATTGCAATGATTTTTATAGTGAAAGTTTAAGGTAGAGATGTATAATCATGAATGTAACAGTGTACCATGCAGAACAGTGCGACCCAAAGAAATGCACAACAGTGAAACTTCAAAAACAGGGCAAGATTAGAGTAGTTACAAAACTAAACATGCTTCCCAGAGGGGCACTTGTACTAGATCCCTTCACAGAAAAGTCAGCTTCCCCTGAGGACAGAGAAATTGTTGAAAAAAATGGTATTGTGGGTCTTGACTGCTCATGGAACAGGATACAGAAGTCGAGTATCATGTTCAAAGGTAAAAAGTACCATAGAACTCTTCCTTTCCTTGTTGCATCCAATCCAACCAACTATGGAAAACCATGTAAACTCTCAACTGCAGAGGCTATTGCAGCAACTTTTTATATAGTGGGGCTTAAAGATAATGCTGTTGAAATAATGTCCCAGTTCAAGTGGGGACCTCATTTTCTAAAACTCAACTATGAGTTATTAGAGGCATATTCATGCGCTAAAACAAGTGCAGAAGTTGTAAAGATTCAAAATGAATTTATAGGAGGCTAAAAATGGCTAGATTCGAAGAAGCAGAAAATAGACTGTTCAAGATTAAAATTTGCCTTAAATGCAATGCAAGAAACCCTCCAACCGCTAAAACATGTAGAAAATGCGGTTACAAGGGCTTAAGATACAAGGCAAAGGAATCGAGAGGTTAAATAGTTCATATCTAATTTAACTGGAGGTTATAACCTTCATGTTAAATTATGAACTTAATTTTATTATTTAGAAATATTTAATTATTGATTTTGATATATTTTTTTGGTAATATTTTTGTATAACTTTAATTTGAACTCGAGTGATTAGATGAATGTTGAAAATTATATTAGAGAATCTCTAAAGGATCATAAGATACATCTTACCCTTCTAGACCCTGAAGAACAAAATCCTGAAAATGCGGTTAAAATTGCATTAGAGGCAGTTTCTGGAGGTACAGATGGAATAATGTTGGGAGGATCTACATCAGACTCAACAGAGCTTGATGCAACGGTAAAAGCACTCAAGGAAAATGTTGATGTACCCATAATACTTTTTCCAGGAAATATAAGTGGTGTTAGTAAATATGCTGATGCTATATTTTTTATGAGCCTTTTAAATTCCAGCAATCCCTATTGGATAACTGGTGCACAAGCATTGGGGGCACCAATCATTAAAAAGATGGGAATTGAGACCATATCAATGGGGTATCTAGTTGTTGAGCCCGGTGGTACAGTTGGATGGGTTGGTGACGCAAAGCTAATCCCGAGGATCAAACCAGACCTCGCAGCTGCATATGCTATGGCTGCATATTTCATGGGCATGAAACTGCTCTACTTAGAAGCGGGATCAGGCGCTAATCAGCACATTCCTGAGGAAATGATTCAAATGGTAAAAAAAACTAGCGATGCCATAGTAATCGTGGGTGGGGGAATCAGAACAGGTGAAGATGCAGCAAATGTTGCATTAGCTGGTGCAGATATTATAGTAACTGGGACAGTAGTAGAAAACACTTCAAATATAAAATCCAAAATAAAAGAATTAGTTGACGGTGCAAGATCTAAAGCATAAACCAAAAATAGATTTTTATTTAAAGTATCTGATATTCTATGGTTATCATTTTTAAAGTAATTATTGTCTTAGTTTACTGAAAAAATCTAAATTTTACTTTTTTTTCTTCTAACACACGTTAATTAAAATGTTATAATTAAATGGGTACTTCACACCGTTATAACTAAAAATATATTGATGTTCCCACACATTATGATCAGAGGTGAAATCATGAGTAGTTGTGATGTAAACGGATATAAAGATTTATCACTGAAGATAAAGAATAAGTTAGAATTAGAAAAATCTCCCGTAGCAATTAAACTTGTTTTGAAAGAAGAAGACGTACCTGAAGGAATTTCAAAGATCGAAAAGAATGTAAGGCACTGTGAAATGGTCCAGATGGCTTCTCAAGGATCAACATTTTATGCAACCGCAAAAGAGCAATCATGTAAAGGTGGAGCCGGAGCAATAGGACTAATGGAACCGCCTGAAAAAGTAAAATCTGGTGAAATGTATTATTCACTTGGAAGATTTTCAAGTTTAGGGTCTGCTAAGAGAACTGTTGACGCAATTCCAAAAATTGATCCCATTATGAAAGCGATAGTTTACGCTCCACTCGAAACCGCACCATTTGATCCAGATGTTGTCGTCATAATATGCAACCCTAAACAAGCTATGCAATTAGCTCAAGCAATGGTATACACTCTAGGGGGACGTTTTGAAGCAGATTTTGCTGGAATTCAATCAATCTGTGGAGACGCTGTGGCGGGGCCATATACAACCAAAAGACCTAACATAACATTAGGATGCAATGGTTCAAGAAAATTTGCTGATATCAAATCCGATGATGTCATAGTAGGGATGAATGGTGAAAATATAGGATGTATTGTTAACGCACTAGAAGCGCTTTAATACTAATTTTCAAAATAATTACTTCTTTTTTTATTTAACGCGTTATTTTTTTCAATAAACCTTAATGTTGGAAACATTTTTTTCAGAAAATTTTACATCAAAGAACAAACAAAATAATAGTAAATAAACCTTGAGGTGAAAGTTAATGTCTGAAGAAAAACAGGTTTTCGAAGTACTTGATGAGGTTAAAAGTTTAGGAGAGATCATAACCCGTTGCATAGAAAAGGGGGAGATGGATAACAAATTGGTTGCAAACTGGACATTTGACATTCTTCAATTGGTTGGAAAAATGGGGAAATTGATTGAAGAAGTTGAAGAAAGACTGGATCTCTTGGAAGAAGAAGTTGAAAAGAAGAAATTTTAATTAAATTTTATAATATAAGTATACCAATTTATCTTATTTTTTTTCATAAATAGGAGTTTCTACTTTAATTATATTAAAATCTGTTTTTAACATACAAATAATCGTTGTATCTATTAATATTCACGAGCTCAAGATCGTTAAGTGTGGGGGTTCCATAGAAAACTACATTGTTAGATTTCATCTCCCTTAACACTGGATTTAAATTGTCTTGATGTTCTGGCAGATAGTTTAAAAGTAGCTTTGAATGGCATACGAATGGCATACCTAGACCTTCCGCAGATTCTAGAAAACCACTTTCTTTTCTTGCCAATATTGACACTATATTCTCTGGATTCTCATATTTAACTGCAGTTTCTATTAGTTTTGTCATAGTTTTATAGGTAACAGTTGGTTGGTCACCAGCTACACAGAGACATAAACCCGATTCAATATTTTTAACCCCGTTAAGGAGTGTTTGTGACAATTCAAAATTAATATCTTGGTTGTTAATTATCTTTACTCTCTTATCTGAAAAATCTTTTAAAACATCATTTATTTCATCACTATAATGGCCAAGCACCACTACACAATTCTTAACTCCAGATTCAAGAACATTTTCTATTGTACGTATTATTACTGGTTTACCCTTGAGGTCCATGAGCAGTTTGTGTTCTATTTTCATACCTTTGGATAATAGGTCTTCTCTCATTCTTCTGTTTTTTCCTGCCGCGGTTATAACTGCTGAAACCATACAATCACCTTTTATATGATATATTGGAAGCTTTTATTAAATGATGTTGAAATAATTAGAATACAATTACAAAAAGAATAAGTAAAATAAAAGAATTTAAGGGGTGTATTGTATGGCTTTGGCAAATATTTGCATACTTGTACCACTACCCACGGTCCATATAACAATCTTTAAAGGATAATTTGTTGGATTATACACTTTTATTCCTGAAGATGGATTAACACTGATTGTTACGGATAAAAATCCACTACTCATACCTGATGGTAGAGGGCACCCTGCTGCCATAACAGCAGCTCTTAATGCCCTTCCAGGAGGACAAGCACCATGTGAGGGATAACCTCCTTCTGATGCATCGTAAACACCCGTAAATGTCACATCATCTTTTCCTGTAGCCCATGTATGTGGCGGAATAACTGTGTTGTTCCATCCTTTAACAAATGTCCTTGCATTTTCTTCACGTAGTGCATTGTTATACTGCGCATAATATCCCAGTACACTGTTACCTGTCCCTACAACATTCTGATTAGTAGCTGCGTTGTAAATCATAACCGGAGCTCCAGAAGGATACTCTGACATATATTTTATAGTATCATTTCCAAGAAGTGTTTTAATCTGGCTAGGAGTCATAATATTCCTGCCATCATTGAATGATGCCAAAGAATAATCCAAACTAATTGAATCACCTATTTCAGAATCACTATACCACTGTTTAAGTGCTGTAGCTGTAACATAGTTAGTTGGTACTGTACTGTTACTTATATCTGCAGCTGAAACACTTTTAACTGTTTTATTTTGAGTTACAATATTTATTCCCTCTGCTGTTTTAACTGCAGAAGTATAAGGTGTTTTAAAACCCCAAACAAAAGTTCCTGGTGGCGTTACTTCCAGTTTTCCACCGGTTACAACAACCATACCCGGACCATTGAATCCCATTGCATAACCACTCCGAGATATATTACCTCCTGTGATGGCGTTTATCGGAGTTTCTACAGATCCCGTTGTAATTGCAGTGAAAAAGTCATTATATTGACTATCTTTTAAATCTTCAATTAAATATTCTGGATGATAAATAAGTGGAACCTTACGAATTTTGCTACTACTAACAACAAGATTACCATTGTAAACAGTATCTCCTATATTAACCGATGAAATCTCAGCAGGACTTTGAGCAGGAACATAAGCATCTACAGTTTTTGCAATAGAAAACATTCCAACAGCTAAAATAACTAATATCAATATTATAATTCCGGGATTTTTTAAATAATTTACCAGAAAAAACCCCTCCTATCACTTATCATACTACATCTCCTAAACCATTCCCGCACTTTTATTAAAATAATTATTGTGCTAAAAACTATTTATAGTATATGATTTTGATTATAGATTGTAGTTAAAAAGTGAAAATATGTATAATAATATGATATTAACTAATAATTATTAATACTTTTTGAAATTTCATTTAAGGTGTTTTGAATGGACATAATCTTTTTTTGACCATTTCCACCTATGAATATGGTTTTATACTTTTTGGTACATTTTAATGCCAATTCCACCACTTGTGAAACTTCATCTAATATGCAAATTTCGCCATTGTACCCTTCAGTTTTTAATATTTCTTTGGCGATGTCAGTGGTATCCTCCAATCCTGGAAATAATACTACAAGATCTGGTTTTGCAACTTTGACCTCTTTTAAGATACTATATCTATGGTTTTCACTTTTTCGAGGTGTTCCGATTATTATAACATCCATTTTGGCTTCATTAAATACAGCAGCTGCTGCATCATGATTGTCTGTTTTTCCAATTATGATTTTAGAGTTAATGAAATTGATAGATATAGTTCTACCCTTAACGCTGTTGAAATTACTTAAAACTTTATTTATAAATTTGGGAGATATTCCTAAAAGTTCTGCAGCTTTAAAAGCCCCCGATGCATTTTCTTGATTGAATTCTCCAAATAATTTCAATTTTCGATGGTTTAAATCGAATAAAAATGTTTTATGAGCACAGTTAACACATTTTATAAGTAAAGAATCGTTTCCATTTAGAATAGCTTGTTTCTTTCCCTTTAAAAACTTACAAACAGATTTTCTGTAATTTTCTAACGACACATGATAACCCATATGATCATATCCAATATTGGTTACTATCACCATGTCAATGTTGAAGATGTACGATGCATAATCCAAGGTCATATCACAAACTTCCACTATCATAACATCATATTTATTTTCTGATGCTTCAAGAATCAGTTTGGTATATCCGTCAAAACCTCCCCCTGCATTTCCTCCTAAAAGAACATTTAAGCCTGATTTTTCAAGTATATCATTCAGCATGTAACATGTGGTTGTCTTTCCATTAGTTCCAGTTACAGCAATTGTAAAAATTGATCTATGGGCTGTAATAACATCAGAAAGAAGTTTATTCTCTTTTATTATGCTTTTTGCAATATTTGTGTGCCATAGACCAGGACTTAGAACTACTGCATCTGCTGAATTTATCTTTGCTATGTTATGCATACCAAGATCAATATCCAAATCTTCATGGCCCAATTCGGACAAATTAATATCATTATTAAGATCAGAACCGTAAACATGATTCCCATAATCAAGAAGGCTTTTAACAGCATGTTTGCCTTCTGTTCCTAAACCTAAAACAGCTATGTTTATTTTATCCATTGATCCACCTACTTATGATAATTTTTGATTACTATAAATGATAAATAAGATTTAATACTGAATTTATCTACACCTATTTTTATCTATCTGTTTTTACAATAGATTATATCAAGGTAAAAGAATATTGTAAATGAATTATTGTACTATAACGATCTAAATTTCAATTATTAAAACTTATCATGGTGGCATAATGAAAAACCTATCTAAAGAAATTGTACAAAGAATAGAAAAAATCTCAAGACCAGTAAAGATAATGCATGTTTGCGGATCACATGAACATACCATAATGCAGCATGGAATCAGAACTCTCATACCTAAAGAGGTAGAAATTGTTGCAGGGCCTGGATGTCCAGTCTGTTGTGTGCCATCAAGGGAAGTTGATGAGTGTCTTTATCTTGCAAGGGAAGGTATTACAATCGCAACATTTGGAGATATGTTGAGGGTTCCTGGAACTACAGGATCTTTAACAGATGCTAAGGCAGATGGCGCTGATGTTAGGATAGTTTATGGAGTGAACAATGCAGTTGAGATGGCACAAAAAACAGATAATGAAGTAGTTTTCATGGCTGCGGGATTTGAAACAACTGCACCGACTACTGCTGCTGAATTGGTAAATGGTCCTCCTGAGAATTTTTCAGTTTTATCAAGCCACCGACTCATACCACCGGCCCTTAAATTTCTTATAGAATCTGGAGAAGTCAATCTTAATGCTTTAATTGAACCAGGACATGTATCAACTATCATAGGAACCAAACCATACGAACCTTTTTCTGAAAAATATGGAATCCCGCAAGTTGTTGCAGGATTTAACCCATTTGATGTACTTATATCAATTTATATGGTATTAAAACAATTTAAAGATGATAAAGCTGAGGTTCAAAACGAGTACAAACGTGCTGTTAGAGAAGAAGGGAATATAAAAGCCCAAGAACTTCTCGATGAAGTATTTTATATAACCAGCCGGGAGTGGAGAGGATTTCCTAAAATACCAGATTCTGTGTATGAAGTTAAGAAGGAATTTTCAAATTTCAATGCAAGAGAAAAATTTGATATAGAAATTGGAGAAACTCAACCTGTTGTAACTGGATGCATTTGTGGTCCAATCCTTAGGGGAGTGGCAAGACCAGAAGAATGCAAACTTTTCAAAACTGAATGTAATCCCATGAATCCTGTAGGGGCTTGTATGGTTAGTAAAGAAGGTACATGTAATATAGCTTTCAGGTATGGATCATTCGATCCTTCGATGTAATTATTTGAATTTAATTAAAATGAAGGTGACTTTATGATAAAAGCATTAGCCCTAGATATTGACGGCACAATTACTGATAAAAGTAGAAGAGGTTGTATTAGTGCAATAAATACTATTTATAGGGTTGAGGACTTGGGAATTCCAGTTATTATAACAACTGGTAATGTTTTATGTTTTACAAATGCATTATCTATATTTTTGGCAACTTCTGGGGGTGTTGTGGCTGAAAATGGGGGAGTAATTGAATATAATGGCTCTAAGAAAGTTCTTGGAAATTTTGAAGTATGTTTAGATGCATATAATCATCTTAAATCAGAATTACCCGTTGAAAAAGTTCAGAACTCTCATTTAAGAATTTCAGAAATAGCAATAACCAGAAAATTTCCTGTTCAAATCATTAAAGAAATTCTCAAAGACTTTGATGTTAGGATCTACGATAGTAAATTTGCAATACACATTACAGATCCATCTGTAAGCAAGGGATCTTCGGTTATTAAAGTTGCAGAAAACATGGATGTTAAAGCCAGTGAAGTCCTAGCAATAGGTGATAGTGAAAATGATATAGAATTTTTACAGGCTGTAGGTTTTAAAGTAGCTGTTTCAAATGCTGACCAAGAACTTAAGGATATTGCAGATTATGTAACTACCCAACCTCATGGAAACGGGGTTAAAGAAGCGGTTGAGAAATATATTTTTGGAATTAGTTAGTAAAATATGTATTTTTCAATAAATCATTGTCAAAATTTAATATTATTTCAACTTATTGTTGAATCTTTAGACATTCGAGGTGTAAAATATGATGCATGATGTAGCGAACCAAACACTTGATCTTGCCCTTAAGTATACAGATCAAGCTGAAATTTATGTTGAGAAGGAAGAAGGAGTTAATGTTGATATCAAGAAGGATAAAGTCGACTTTGCAAAGGAAGCATTTACATTTGGTGTGGGAATAAGAGTCATCCTTGATGGGAAGATGGGTTTCTCTTACTCAACCAACCTTGATAAGCTTGAAAATACGGTTAAAAGTGCAATTTTTAATGCTAAATCTAATGAAGTCGATGAAAATTTTGCATTTGCACCTAAATCCAAATACCCGGATATAAAGGGTATTTTTGACCCTAAAATTGAGTATCTTGAACTAGAAGAGATGGTTAGTTTCGGAAAGATCATGCTTGCAACTGTTCTAGATGAGAAATGCGAACCTACATCTGGTGGTTTCCAAACAGGCTACAGCAAGTTTATAATAGCCAATTCTGAAGGTGCAGTCTCTCAAGATGTTTCATCTATTTTTTCAGGTTACATATCAGTCAATGTGGATGATGGTGAAAATGTGTCTACAGCAAGTGAATCTGATTCATCAAGACATTTAGACATAGATCCGGTAGAGATAGCAAAAAATGCATGTAAAATTGCAAAAGATTCACGAAAAGGATTATCTTTTGAAACTGCAGATTTTCCAGTTATTCTTGATCATCATGCTGCATCAGGACTTATTGCAACATTTTCCAGTGCACTTAATGCTGATAATGTTCAGAGGGGAAGGTCTGTTTTTGCAGATAAAATCGGCCAAGAAGTTGTATCCAACTCTTTAAGTATATATGATGATGGAACACTTGAAGGTGGCCTTCAATCTGCAGCCAGTGATGGCGAAGGGATATCCAGTCAAAGAACGCCATTAATCGAGAAAGGTATATTGAAAAACTTTTTATACGATATATACTCGGCTAAGAAGGGAGGAGTGGAACCCACAGGTAATGGTATGAGATCATCGTATGGTGATGTGCCTGCTGTGGGTTTGTCCAATTTGATACTAGACTTTGATGATGTAAAAGAGATATCAACGATTGATGATGGAGTAATGATTACAGACGTTCTTGGGGCCCACACAGCAAATCCAATATCTGGAGATTTTTCTGTGGAAGCAATGAATGCTTTTAAAATTGAAAATGGGGAGTTAAAACATCCAATCAAAAAGGCAATGCTTTCAGGAAACATATTCCAAGCCATGGGAGTCGCATCAGCAGCAACAGCCGAGAAACGTAAGATAGGTCCTTTTGTACTTCCTCAAATATTAGTTGAAAATTTAAGGGTAGTTGGTTAATGATCCCCCGAGATATGATAGGTCAGTTTGGAGGAAGTCTCCGACAGGCCCTTCAGAATTACTTAAAATAACATCCAATGAAAAACCATCAAGAATGAAAGTTTCTTCAAGCATATTTGCAGAATCTCCAATGGATTTGGATGCTATGATAAATGAACACGATCAAATAATTGGAGAATATCATTCTAAATACAATGAAATCTCTTGGGATGAAATGATAATACCTGATTTCTCTTACTTCGATCTTAAAATCAAAATTGCTGAAAATTTATTAGAGAAATGTGTGCTGTGTGAAAAAAAATGTGAAATCGATCGTAGATTTGAAATTGGATCTTGTCGAGTAATTAAACCAGTAATAGCATCTGAATTTTTGCATATGGGTGAAGAAAAACCTCTAGTGCCCAGCCACACTATATTTTTTTCTGGCTGTAATTTTAAATGTACTTACTGCCAAAATTGGGACATAAGTCAACATCCAGATCGTGGAATAGTTTTAGATCCGGTTAAACTTGGATTGATAATTGACTTGAGAACGCAGGCAAGGATCAATGAATGTTAATTTTGTTGGGGGTGAGCCTACACCGAATTTACACTATATCTTGCGAACTATCAATAATTCTTCGGAAAATATGCCTGTGATCTGGAATAACAATTTATACCTATCCGAACTTGCAATGAAATTACTTGATGGATTTGTTGATGTTTATATCACTGATTTTGAATATGGAAATGATAAATGTGCTGAAAATCTTTCAGGAATTTCTAATTACTCCAAAATTATAATGAGGAATCATGAAATTGCCTATGATTCCAGTGATATTATCATCAGACAATTAGTACTTCCAAATCATGTTGAATGTTGTTCAAAACCAATTATAAAATGGATATCTAATAATCTGGGCTTAGATGTAGTTTTGAATATAATGTCACAGTACAAACCCTTCTATAAAGCCTCGGAATACCATGATATTTCTAGGTTACCAACAATGGATGAGGTCAATGAGTTGTTTCGTATGCTGAAACATTAGAGTTTGTGAATTTGATGTAAATTTAAACAAAAATATCGAAGATCAAATTTTAATAATTGTTAATATAATTTAGGGGCTTAAAATATGGGATTCTACGATCTATCAAAGACAGAAAGGCAGAAACTTGTCAATGAAATCGAAGATAAGATATTGCAATCAATTTTAGATTTAGGTAGTGTAACTGATAATGATATAATTATCCCTGAAACCATTTGGAATTATTCATCAGACAATGACACTTACATCAGAAAAAATGCATATCTTGCAATTGGAAGAATATATATGGGGCATATTGATCTTGAAAAGATAATATTACGACTTTTAGATGCTATGTTGAAAGATAGAAATGAAAGAGTTAGACAAACATCGGTATATGCGTTAGGAGAAATTGGAAAGAAGGATGCAGATAATGTCATTAAACCGTTTGAAAAAGCGTTAGTAGACAAACATCACTCAGTTAGAAATGCAGTGATAGGTGCATTAAAGCAAATGGGACTCAAAAATCCAGTTCCTACTTTTAAATTTGCAAAAATGCATTTGCACGATGATGATCCAAAAATTCGTAGAGAAATAATTCATGGAATAGAACTCCGGGGAAGAACGCATCCCGAAGAAGTTTTACCTTTACTAAAAGAATTACAAAACGAGAAAGTTAAAACTGTTAGAGATATGATTATTCATGTGGTAGGACAGATAAGCTACAAAAAAGGATGTCTTGAAATTGTGGTGGAAAACTTGAAAAGCTGGACAAACAAAGAGCTTGTGATTGATGCATCCAAAGAGATAGTAAATGTTCATAGAAGGTATAAATTTGCTACAATAACTCCCGAAGAAGCAAATGAATATATAAAAAATCATTTGTAATGTTTAACAACAAATAGATGGAATATTTATGCAAGAGAGATGATCTAATGGAAAAATCTATGGAAGAAATGAGCCTAAAAATATATAATGACCTTAAAGAGGATTATTTAGGTGTTGAGAAGATTGTTATGGAAGATGAACATATTTTCCGTATTTATGCTGAAGATGATACTTTATGGAAAATATTTGAAGATATGATCAATGAATTTAAAAGCATTGAGTTCGATGCAGGGACAGGAGAATCCCATTTTCTTAAAATAGTAATATAATCTTTTAAATCTCTTTTTTAATAACTCAAAATTAAATTATTTAATTATTATTAATTCAAAGGGGAATAATTTTAGAAGTTGATTTTAAGCTGTTTAAAATAATATAAAGAGTTAATAGATGTGGTTTCAACTAAAATCTTAAATATATTACCCTTTATAAAAAGTTTTTATGATATGATAACTAATATAGTTACAATCATTAGTATTGGGGAACTGAAATATTATATTGTTTTCAATTAAGCTTGATACTAAAATATTAAACTAATATATTCAATTTCAAGTGATCAAATGATTTGTAAAAACTGTGGCGCCAATATTAAGAATAGAGAAACTTACTGTCCCAGTTGTGGGATGGAACTGATGGTACCATATTCAAAATCACTTAAAGAGAAATATATTGCAGGTGAATATCAGGATAACCCGAAAAATTCAATTGGTCACAATAAAAGAAATCCAATTGGTCAAGAAGAAGAATTTCGTCATGTAAAACATGAACAGTATCATGGAACTGAAACACATGAAGAATATCAACCACAGGGATCTGGTTCTTCTGCGCTTTTAGCTATAATCTTATTTCTAGTGGTTGCTCTTCTAATTGGATTTGTGCTAGGTATCATACTATTCTCTGGAGCTTTACATCAAATTCCTATTTTTTCAAATATTACACTGTAATATTCTAATTAATCAAAAAAATTAATATTAAAGAGAAAGAATTAATTAAGATCCAATTTCAAAATATTTCTGATTAATCCAAACAACTATTTAAAACGAAATTTCCATTTTCTATCCTTTTTTTAAGATTGACGGTAAGTTCACGGGCTCTTTTAATGTCCGATTGACGGCATATTATTGGCATAGCAATGTTTTTATCCTCAATATTGAAAACTACACTTCCAGAGTTCATTGTAAACGCATTATTTGGACAGGAGTATGCGCACATTCCACAACCAAAACATCTTTTAGTATTCAAAGTATTTGTGTAAGCGTTTGTTGGACATCTTTCACGAACAATGCAATTTTCACACTCCAAACAATTTTCTGGATGGTATACGGGTCTTTCATCTGAACCTTCCCATACTTCTCCATAATTTGTAAATCCTAAAATGTTGTGTCGTCCACGAATATCGGCTACTGGAAGTTTAATATCTTTATTTTGTATGAAAGTCTGTTTTAAAATATTTTCATTTAAAATAGGTATTGCAGCAGCAACGCTGTCAAATATCTCAGGACCTGCACCTGTTTTGAAACCTCCAAGATAATGTGCATCCATTTCTTTCATATCTGCTGTTATCATCATATTTGGTTTCTCACTACTGCTTCTTGTACCTGGACCTATTATACTGCCTTCACTACCGTTTAATAAAACTTTCGCACCTGAACAGATTGTTTTCATTAGAGGATCATTTTGTAATGGGTTAAGTTGGCCACATCCTGAAATTGACAGCCCATTATAAGGACCATACATATCAATAGCATGGAATATGGAAGAAACAATTTCTTTTGAAGGATTGGTAAATGAGTTATAGTTTTTGAAAGCCATTCTAGTTCCAATCATCTGAGCTGTCCCAATTTCGTTAATATTGGTTTTAGATTTTATTATATCTCCATCAGTTGATTCCATTTCAACTTCAATTTCCTGTCCACCCACAATATCCTTGAATAAGAATCCCCCTCCATATTTATCGTCATAGATACTGTGTGCTGTTCCATATATGATCATATCGACTGATCCCAGCCATTCATTTGGACAGGGTCCTGGAAATCCAGGTACACCATTTAATAAAATTTTTTTAGCCTTTTTAAATGTTCCGGGTTCTGACACTGGAACATGTAGTACTGCAGCTGTTCCAGACATTATTCCACAAGTCCCTGTTGTCACTACATCTACATCTTCAACTATGGGAGGATTATTCTCACTAACAAGTTCTGATACTTCTTCTGCTGTGAGTACTGTAACGTTTCCTCCTTTGATCTTTTCATTAATCTCTTCTATAGTACGGATATTCATTTTATTTTCTCCAGTATAATCGAAATATTAACTAACTATAATTTTAATATTTTTTGATTAAATAAGATCTTTAATCTGAGTTAATGCAAATTCCAATGCATATCCTATTTTATTTGAATTTGGACCAGCACCTTGCGCAAGGTTAGGTCTACCTCCTCCACCCCCGCCAAGTATTTTTGCAGAATCCTTGATGATCCCATTTACTTTTATTCCAATACCTTCAGCTTTCTTAGAGGAAGCCCCAACTATATTACCTTTATGGTTCCCGACTATCACCACATCAATGCAATTTTCATTTTCAGTGAGGTCGGTTGCGATCTTCACGAGTTCGTTCATGTCGGCCTCCACTAATTGGGATAATACCATTATATCTCCAATCTTTAATGCATGATCTTTTAACTCACCCACTTTTAGCATTGCAATTTCATCTTTAAGTCTTTCAATTTCATTTTTAAAAGATTTCCACTCATTAAAGAACCGATTACATGTTTTTGGTAGTTGTTCAGCTGTTACTTTAAATACACTACTGCTTTCCTTTAAGTAGTTATCAGTAATTTGAACAGCTTCAATTGCTGCTTTTCCTGCTGAGAACTCTAGTCTTTCAACACCATCTTGGATCCTTTCTGTTCTGGATATTTTGATCATCCCAATATCACCGGTAAGTTTAACATGAGTTCCAGTACATGCTTGAACATCTATACCATCTATTTTAACTGTTCTTATATTGGCACCTGGAACTACTCCTCCTTGATAAAGTCTAAAACCATATTTTTTCTCTGCATTGGTTCTGTTCATCCATTTAGTATGGACTGGAAAGTTCCCCATTACATATCTATTTGCAATAATTTCTATATCTTGGAGATCTTTGGTAGATATTCGTTTATAGTGTGATAGATCAATTCTTGACCTTTTAACCCCCTTTTGAGCTCCAGCTTGCCAAACATGTTCTCCAAGTACTTTACGGGCTGCAGCAACAATCAAATGGGTTGCTGTGTGATTCTGTGTAAGGGCTGTTCTTTTATATGGATCTATCTCTCCGGTTACTCTTGATCCGATAAATAATTTTAGTTTTTCAATATCTTTTGGGTCCATCTGATGAAGTACAATACCCTGAACTTTTTCAGCGTGTAAAACAGGAAATTTATTCATTTTATTTCCCTTTACACTTATGAATCCAATATCCGATGGTTGGCCTCCTCCTTCGGGATAGAATATCGTTCTATCGAGAATAACATTATCTTCATAGAATCCGATTATTCCTGCTTCAAATTCTGTTTTCTGTGGTTTGTCGTAGAATATTAGATCGGTATCCGGAAAGTCTAATTCAATTTCTGTTTTTGCTATTACCGTCTCTTCAGAATGTTCTTCTGCAACTCTGGTGTAAAAGTTGTCTGGAACCGCTGCTTTGAAATTTTCTGATTTAGCTATTTCTGCAATGGTTTCAGGTGGCATTCCATGGGAATCATAAAGTTTAATAAGCATTTCAACAGGTATCTCATTCTTATTTTCTTTTTTTAAGTCTTTAATACTTTTTTTGACAAGTTTTCTTCCTTTTGAAACAGTTTTTTGGTACCGTTTCTCTTCAAGATTTACAACATTCAAGATGTGTGTCTGTTGTTTTTTGATTTCAGGATATGTTATTGATAAAAAATCTAATTGTATCCTCATGATGTCTCCAAGAGATTCATGAAGTTCCAAGTCATTCATGAATCTTATGGTTCTTCTCAACACCAGCCTAGCAAGATAACCTTCTTTAACATTGGAAGGAATTACTCCATCGGCTATCATGAAACATAAACATCGCGTATGATCTGCTATGATGTACACAGCTTCCATGGGTTCTGTTGCACTTTTAAGTTCTTGTGATGAAATTCCAAGTTTTTCAGCAACCCTATGTCTAAGTTCTTTTAGATCAGCAATATCCTCTATGTCCATCATACCTGCAATACGTGCATTTTCTGCTAAGATATTCTCGTCCAGTTCTACATCTGCCAATTTTTTAAGTTGGTCTATTACAGGTCCAAATGAAGCATCGTATGCTGTAGGTGTTCCTTGGGATATCCAAGCAAATCTTTCAAGACCATAACCCGTATCCACTACCTTTAGAGGGATCTCCTCTAGTCCTTTTGGTGTAGTTTTATATTGAATGAACACAAGTGTTGCAAGTTCAACTCCCCTAACACATATTTCATAACAAGGGCCGGCATTTCCTCCTCCCTCCCACCATGATTCTATATAAGTTATTTCAGTTGGATTTATCCCGATATGCTTTATAAAATCATGACAATATTTCACAGTTTCATCCTTCCAGTAGACTTGATCTTCTTCTGTATTGAATGCGTGATGCGCTCCCATTGTAAAACATGTCATATGTCTTCCTGTTCTGCCAACATTATCAACATCATTAAGTCTAATTGAAGGTTGTGCAATTACCAATGGGTTTGCTGGAGGCTCAACTAATCCCGAAGTAACCCACGGTTGAAAGTCATATATTGATGCGCCGACAAGGAAAACATCATCTCGCCAATGTTTAGCAAGGACGGGGTATCTATTTATTGGGGTATGTCCTCTCTCTTTGAAGAAATTAATGAATTCCCTCTGAATATCATAGAGATCATATTTTTTGGGTGTTGCAGGATTTCCTATAAATTCGTACTTATCGCACGGTGCATCTCCACAAGTTGCTCTATCCCCTATGGACCAAAAGTCATTTCCACAAGTTACACAAGTTTTCTTTGTAAATCCTAGTTCCTTTAGTTGGTGAGACATGATAATCAACGTAATTTTTTTTTTTTATTGCTAATGTTTTATGAAATTAGTTTTTAAGATCAGTATGATCGTTTTATTTTAATTTTTTGGAATTTTATTTTAAAGGGATTGATAAAATAGCTAGCTATCCCATGTTATGTTGATCTTATTTGGATAAAAACTTGTTTAAATAGTTTTTAAATTAGTTCAAAATAAAATTATTAGAGTTTACAATATTAAAGAAATTATAAAATTAGACTAAGAAAATTAAAATAAATAAAATAATAATTAAAAATAAGTTAAAAGAAAGATCAAAAATAAATACAAAACTGATTTTGTATGTATTGATCTTTAAAAAGGAAAGAAATTATCCGAAGAGTGCGCCGAGACCGGCTGCTGCTTCTTCTTCTTTTTCTTCTTCATCCTCTTCCTCTTCTTCCTCTTCTTCCTCTTCTTCCTCTTCTTTAGCTGCTGCCGGTGCTGCTGCTACAGTTTTTTCCATAGCTTCTTCGATGTCAACATCTTCTAGAGCTGCAATTAATGCTTTAACTCTTGCTTCGTCCACTTCTGCGTCTGCTGCTTCTAAAACTTTCTTCACGTTTTCTTCGTTAATTTCCTGACCGGTTGTGTGCAATATCATTGCTGCGTATACGTACTCCATTATAATCACCTCAAAGTTTAAATTTTACTCAATTTCATTAAATTAAATGTTAAATCAGCCGAATAGAGCGCCGAGTCCTGCTGCTGCATCTCCTTCCTCTTCTTCGTCTTCTTCTTCCTCTTCTTCGTTATCTTTGGTTATTTCAGCCTTAACAGCTTTTGAACTCAATTTTTCTCGAAGTTCGTCATCGATTGCATTTTCATCAACAGCTTCCAATTCGGATGCAAGTGATAGCATCTGTGCATATGCTTTGGCGAGCAATAAATCTGTTGTTTTTGATGTTAATATCTCTGCGTTTAATGCAAGGTTCAATGACAATGTAGCAGCTTTCTGGATTAATACTGGTACAGATACTTTATTAAATATTACCGCATTAACTGAAAGGTTCAGTGCCCGAGTGAATGCTTGTTGTATATCTATTACAGTTTGTTCATCATCGATTGTTAAAATATCAGATGTATAAACAGTTTGATCTTCATAAGCAGCTCGAAGATCAATTCCTACTTCTAAAGGGAAAATTTCAAGTCTTGTGAGTATACTTGCAACATCCCTTGGAATACTTTCTCCTGCAGCTACAATTGTTTTATCACTGGTTATAACTATTTTTCCCTTTTCAATCTTTGCAGGGATGCCGATTTTCTGAAGCTCACCCAGTATTGGGCCTGGCTTAAATGCTGTGTCCCCTTTTGGAACAACAATATCTTCCGGAGCTATACTTCCAGCCTTTGCAGGTGCCGCTGTTTTACTGCTTTCAAGGATCTTGTAAAGTTTAAATGGATTCATGTTAGTGAATATCATGGCAGGTTGGCCTTCCATATATTCCTCAAGCGCTACTATGTTCTCTTTACCAGAATCGTTCAATGCAAGGCTCATAAAAGTTTTCCTTGACATTTTTAGAACTGCACTGTCTTTGAGTGTTCTGCGCATTTTTTGTAGCTGAGGGGCCGGTATATCTAAAAGGTTTGCCATACCCACTACTTCATGGCTTTTAATTAATTCCTTGAGGCTTGCTACTTCTTCTTTCTTCCATTCAGCAACATGAGGCATTATACCACCCTCGCTACTGGACCCATGGTAGTTTTTACATACATGGATTTTATCTGTTTTCTGCCTTTCTCAAGTTTCCTGTCCAATATATCAAGCACTGCTTCAATATTATCTACAATAAGCTGATCATCCATATCTTGAGTGCCGACGATGGCTTGGATAACTGGTTGGTCTTTAATTCTAACTTTTGCTGTATTTCTAAGTCTCTCAATCAAAGGTTCTGGTTTAGCTGAGGCTGGAACTGGCTTTGGCATTTTCTTCCTCGGTCCTAAAACTGGTCCTAGGAACCTACCCACAAATGGCATGAGATCTGCTTGTGCAACGAAAAAGTCGTGCTTGTTTGCAACTTTTTTAGCTGCTTTTCTGTCTTTTCCAAAGGCTTCTAAATCTTCCTTGGTAATAACAAGATCTGCACCGGCATTTTTCGCTTGAAGCGCCAGTTCTCCTTCGGCTATAAAGACGATTGATACATCTTTACCTCGACCATTTGGGAGAAACACTTCTTCTTCTATACGGTTTTCTGGCTTTTTCACGTCTAAATCCTTGATGGTTATAACAACATCAACGGATTGTGTGAAGTTCCGCGGCTTTGAATTTTCTTTAGCCTTCTTCACCGCTTCCAATATCTCTTGTTTCATCTAATTCCTCCATGAACTTTTTACTTAAAAGTTCACACGAATTATTCTCTTTTTGTACTGTCTGTGTTCAATGATATGATTTTAGCCATATCTATGAATTTGAATTTGTGAAATGCTTAGTAATTATGATCATTAAATTATCATCACATAAAAGTATGATCATTTAATTCAAAAAAACTCTATAAAAATGAAATAAATTTAGGCGTTTTGGACGAGTGTTTCGTCGTAAACTCCTTGGTCTATCTCTTTCTGCACGTCTCGGGGATCTTTCCCTTCAACGGTTATTCCCATACTCACGCATGTACCAATAATTTCTTTTGCAGCATTTTTATAGTCGTTTGAAAGGAGTGCATCAAATTTCATTCTAGCGATCTTTAATGCTTGTTCCACTTTGAGATCAGCAACCTTGTCAAGTCCAGGATCCTGGGATCCTTTATCTATATTGAGTTCATCAATTATCAATGCAGTGGTAGGTGGTGTACCCACAGTTACTTCAAATGCTTTGGTTCCGATGTCAACTATAATTTTGACAGGTACCTTCATGCCTTCGAAATCAGTTGTTTTTTTGTTAATCTCCTCTACAACTTGCATCATGTTAATGCCCAACGGACCTATTGCAGGACCTAATGGTGGGCCCGGCGTTGCTTTTCCGCCGTCTATAAGAATTTCTACGGTTTCTTTTGCCATTAATCTGCCTCCTTCTGTATTAATCTAATTTGGTCACCTTTAACTGTAACTGGAATTGGAACTGCGGCCTCAATAAGTTCTAAGACTACATCTTCTTTTGATTCATCTATCCTGACTACTTTGGCTTTTTCTCCTTTAAATGGGCCGGATATAAGCTCTACAATGCTTCCTTTTTGTACTGAAGCCAGTATTGGCTCTGGATTTAAAAAGTTCTTAACCTCATCGTAGGGTATTTCCCCTTCGATAGCACCTTTCATATGTGGTACTTTAAAGGCGGGATTTTGCATGTCGATCTTGGATGTAGATTCTACTAAAATATATCCCCTGAGACTTTCTGGAACAAGGATGGAATTTACTTCAATTCCGCTGTTTTTTACATTTCTCCCTATTATCCTTGCAACGTTTTTTTCTTGACCTACAAGGGTTCTTATTGCATAAATCAAACTATCACTAACCTTTAATAAACTTTTTATCTAATTAAACAGTGTTAAATAATGATTTTATATCTAATTTAAATCTTACCAAAAAGTTGGGCTCCGATACTTATTATAAAACCGATGGCACCTATTATTAGGACACCGATTCCAGTTATTTTTGCAACATTCGTAAATTCATCTCTACCTGGTTTTTTAGACACGTGCAGTACTCTTTGACAGAGTTTTATAAAATCGACAACAGATTTTTTATTTAAGTTCATAGAATTACCCACTTTGGTTATAATTATAAAGAATGAGAATTTTTAAAATTTAGATAGATCACATTAGGAGGGTATAAGTTTAGGGATTTATAAACCTTTCCATTTATTGGAGATGGTAATCACTAAACTTAAGGAAAAATGGGAATAGGAATTTAAAGTTGTGGATTTTAATCTTTAAAATTAAATAAGTTTTTGATTAAAAGACACCATCAATAAACTCTTCTAATGAAGATTCAGGAACACTTTCTCTTGTTTTTTCTTCAACGAATTCCTTCTCACCAGGCAGGCCAAATATGTGTGGAGATTTTACTCCAGCAACAACAATGGTTGTCCTGATAACATTTTCAAGGTCTTCCTGTATCTGAGTACCCCATATTATATTTGCATCGGGATCTAATTCATCGGCAACTATTTGAACGACTTTTTCAGCTTCATGCAATGTTAAATCCGAACTTCCAGATATATTTATTAATGCACCTTTCGCATTGGATATGTCCAGATCCAGTAATGGACTGTTCAGTGCTTCGTGTACAGATTCTATTGCCCTGTCACCCGAGTCTGATTCACCCATCCCAATCATGGCCATTCCTGACCCAATCATGATGCTTCTTATATCGGCGAAATCGAGACTTACTAAACCGGGTTTTGTTATGAGTTCTGTGATTCCTTTAACAGCTCTTCCAAGGAGTTCATCTGCAACCATAAATGCCTTATTGATAGGCAAGTTTGGTGCAACTTCAAGGAGTTTGTCATTTGGGATTACAATAACAGTATCAGCAGCACTCTGGAGTTTTTCAAGTCCTTTCTCTGCATTTTCCCGTCTTCTAAGTCCTTCTGCGCTGAAAGGCATCGTGGCAACTGCAATTGTTAAAGCACCGATTTTCTTAGCTAACTTGGATATCACAGGTGCAGAACCAGTTCCAGTTCCTCCACCTAAACCACAAGTTACAAAGACCATGTCGGCCCCTTCAAGTTTTTCCTTGAGTTGTTCTTCGCTTTCTTCAGCACTTTCTTCGCCGATATCAGGCATACCGCCTGCACCGAGTCCTCCACACGTTGATCTACCAATCAGCAGCTTGTGATCTGATTTCGAATAAAAGAGATCCTGTGCATCCGTGTTAACGGAAAGTGTGCCTGCACCTTCGACTCCTATCTCCGCAAGTCTTGAAACTGTGTTATTTCCTGCCCCTCCAGTTCCAACAACGAAAATTTTAGCCCGGCTTCGTTGGATTATCTCTTTTAGATCGTTGTCGATGTTGTCGTCATATGAATTGCGCTCTTCCATGGTTGATCTTTCCCTTCTTTTTTCAGATTCCTTTATGGTATTGTTTATAAGAGATTTCAATTCCTACCCCCACAGCTAATGTTTTATAATGTTAATTCTGTTATTGTACTAACTTATATTTAAAAGCAACGGTATTTTTAATGATAATTTACCACTGAACTATGATTTTTAACCCATATCTTTTAAATCTCATAGAATGTTATGTTATCACGTAAATGTGAACTTAGTTGTTTCACTAGTTTATGATATAAACAAAATGTGGGAAAGTTGGGTTAATGACACCCACCAAGACTAAGGTCTTGGCATTGCAATGATCTCATTTATTTTGAGGTCAAAGAAGTTACCCATGTGTACTGGTTTTAAAACAATTGCAGAATCAAGGCCTTTTCCTGTCCCACCAACTGCAATAACTTCCATATCTGTGGGTATTAATCCTGCATCTGCCGCCATTATGCTTATTTCTACTCCCACTTTTACTCCTTGAGAGAAAAGGCGTAATGTGGCTGCTATAATTTCTACGGGAGTTATACCTCCAAATTTATTGGATATACCTCTTCCAACACCACTTAAAGAATGCGATCCTGCGTATATCCTGACACCCATTTCATCCAATTCTTTTTGGTGTTCGGATTCAACTTCTATTAAATCACCACCCTTAAAACCTGCATGGTGTGTTACATTTACTATATTTACATTGGAATCTATACTCTTGGCAAGCTTAACCCCTGAACGTCCTGATGCTGATGCAACCACAATATCATTTATTCCCAGTTCTTGTCTTCTGATCTTAACGAGTTCAATTAATCTATTGGTATTCTCCTCTCCAGGATTTTTGAAGTAATGGATTGTTTTTTCCATATTAATCACTCCTATAACAATTATTGATTCTCAATTTCATAGTATATTGTATACTTGTTAAATGATTTTTTATATTACTTCTATATTTTTTTATATTACTTAAAACTAATTATAAACAAGTACCCACAAATGATATATTTTAATAATTTATTTAAAAGAAAAACCTAACATATGAATACACAGAACAAAGTAAGGTGATGCAATGAATGCATTTGATTTTCTTACAAAAGATCGTATTAGAGCTCCGGAAGAGGGCATTACAATGATGTTGGACAAAGGAATGGGTCCTAACATGGTTGAAGATTTCCTAGAGATATCGGGACCTTATGTAGATCTTGCAAAACTTGGATGGGGAACTTCTGCCATCCATGAAAGAGAACTAATAAAATATAAGATTGATACATATTTATCCAACGACATTATACCATATCCTGGCGGTACACTATTTGAACTTGCTTATATTAGGGATAAATTCGATGAATTTTTAACTGAAGCCGATGAACTAGGATTTAAAGCAATAGAAATTTCAGATGGTACAGTTGATATAACACCAGAAGAACGGAATAGAATAATTGGTGAAGTGAAAGATGTAGGTTTTATGGCTCTAACAGAGGTAGGTAAGAAGGATCCAAAAAAGGATCATCATTTTACAGCCATTGATAGAGTTAACTTAGTGACACTTGATCTAGAAGCTGGTGCAGACAAAGTAATAATAGAAGGAAGAGAAGGCGGAAAGGATTTGGGAATTTACAATAATAAAGGCGATGTTAAGGAAGAGGATGTACAGGTTTTAATGGACTACCTCGATGTTAAGAAGTTGATCTGGGAGGCTCCTCAAAAGAATCAACAAGCCTACCTCATACTTAAATTTGGATCCAATGTGAATCTAGGAAACATATCTCCCGATGAAATAACCTCCCTTGAAACCATGAGAAGAGGTTTAAGAGGAGACACATTGGGCAAGGTGGATCTATGATCATAGATAAAATAACCATTATTGGTGGTTACAACAAAAAAGGTGAGAAGGAACCAGTAGAAAAAATAGATATAATTAGGGGAGAAATATTTGGAGTTGTTGGTGCTACTGGAAGTGGTAAAAGTTCTCTTATAGGAGATATAGAACAATTATCACAATCAGACACATTTTCAAAGAGAAAAATTTTGGTTAATGGTGAAGATCCAAGCTATGAAGACAGAACGAATCCTAGAAAGAAAATGGTTGCCCAATTATCTCAAAACATGAATTTCCTTGCAGACATGAGTGTAGGAGATTTTTTAAGTCTACATGCAAAGTGTCGAGGTGCAAGCGATAAATGTGTTAATGCAGTGATAAACCTTGCAAACACATTAACTGGAGAGCCAATAAGAAAAGACCATGAACTCACCATACTAAGTGGAGGTCAGTCAAGAGCTTTAATGGTAGCAGATGTGGCGATTATTAGTGATTCTCCAATTGTACTCATAGATGAAATAGAAAATGCCGGTATCAGAAAACATGATGCACTCAAAGTTCTTTCTGGCCATGGTAAAATTGTTATGGTGGTTACTCATGATCCTGTTCTTGCTCTCATGACCGACAGAAGAGTAGTCATGAAGAGGGGCGGTATGGATAAGGTAGTTGGGACCAGCGAAGCAGAAAAATCTCTTTCCATAAAATTAAACAAGATCGACGAATTCATGTTGAGTTTAAGAGATAAAGTGAGGCATGGTGAGGTTATAGAAGATGTTGAAATGGGGGATTTAGGTTTATGAAAATGGTAATTGTTGCAGGAACCCCTGGTTCAGGAAAGACAGCAGTACTTATACACGCACTTCGAAACCTTAAACAGAGAAGTTTAAATTCAGCTGTTGTTAAAATTGATTGTCTTTTCACCGATGACGGTAAAAAATTTGAAAAAATAGGTATACCAACTAAAGTAGGTCTAGCAATGGACATGTGTCCAGACCATTTTGCCATTTATAACATCGAAGACATGATTGACTGGGCAGATGAAAATAATTCGGAATATCTAATTGTTGAAACAGCAGGATTATGTCATCGTTGTGCCCCTTATACAGTAAATAGTCTAGGAGTTTGTGTTATAGATGCTACTAGTGGTCCAAACACACCACTTAAAGTAGGCCCATTCTTGAGTACGGCAGATATTGCGGTTATAACCAAGGGAGATATGATATCTCAAGCTGAAAGAGAAATATTTCGGGAAAGAATACTTGAAGTTAACCCTCACTGCAAGGTGATAGAGGCTAATGGACTTTCCGGTCAAGGATGTATTGAACTAGCTGAGGAAATAGTCAAATCACCTGAAGTATCTCTTGAAGAGGAAAAATTAAGGCATTCCGCACCCCTTGCAGTTTGTACCCTCTGTGTAGGTGAGACCAAAGTAAATAAAAAACATCACAGAGGAATACTTCGAAGAATAGACGGATTCCAGACTTACGAAGGAGAATAGAATCACAGAAATATCAGGGGAAAATTATGACGAACACTTCCAGTAATTCAGATCAGAGATCAAAGGTTATAAAATTACTTCCTGGTTTTAACTGTGGAATATGTGGATATGCACGCTGTGATGAGTTTGGATATTCACTTCTGAAAAGGGGAACAGATCTTGGAAAGTGTAGATTTTTATACCAAGAAATATTCAACGAAAACAGGAACGAACTCGAGGAAATACTCAGAGAAGAGAATATTTTACCCGTGGAGAAAAAACCTGTAGGATTATTAGATGGGTATGAAGCAGATTTTGTATTAAATCCACTGCCAGGAGAACATTCCTGTAGGGAAGTTCTTTACCCGTTTACAAAAAAAGAACTCAAGAAGGGGGATGTAATAAAATACAGACCACTGGGATGCCCAATTATACACTTTGCAAAGATATTAAACGAGGATAATGGACTAATAACTGTCCATATGATAGGACCTTGTCATAGAATCGATGCAGAGGTAAAATTTGATTATATGGACATTGGTGTGTGTATGGTTGGTGGATTTGAAGGTGTAGTAGATGGTAAATTACCGGAAGTAGGTGAAACTATTAGATTCCTTCCAGGACACTGTATGATGCAGAAAGTACATTCTGGTGTAGTTGTACAGCTTGTGGGTAAAAGGGCCATTATTGAAGGCATTGATCTTAAGGTATGGGCTCCACCTATAAAGGGCTAAACAAACCAAATTACTTCTATTTAACCTTTTTTTAAAAAATAAATTTAAAAACACATATAGAAAACCTTAACAAGAAAATTTTATTTCCAATTAATTTTTAAAGGTAAACTTAATGAGAACACACAAAAATAAATTAGAAACTAAGCATGCTGAATTATATCAAGAAGAATACACTTTGATTCCCATTAAAACAGATTATATTAAACCGAACGAATCTTACAATATTATTATTGAGAATGCAGCGAAATTCCTTCGAGATGGTGATTTTCTTGTGATCTCAGAAACACCAATTTCAGTATCTCAAGGTCGTCTTGTTGATGAATCTGAATTCCAAGTTTCCATCCTATCATTTTTATTAGCTGATTTATGGTCCAAATATATATGGGGATATATTTTGGGGCCAATTTTCAGAATAAAAAGTAGAACCATTCAAAATTTAAGAAAACTTCCACCAGAAGCTCGAATTCATAAAAAAGTAATTCTGGAGTATTATGGTTTGAAGCATGCACTTAAACCCGCATCTGAAGCAGGGGTGGATTTGAGTAATGTTCCTGGATCCATGGTTTCTTTATTACCAGAAGATCCAGGACGTGTATCTCGTGATATTTCCAATAAGATACTCAGAGAGCTTAAAATAGATGTGACTGTGATGATAATTGACACAGATGCCTGCTATGAAATAATGGGAATTCCATTTACCTCACTCCCGATTGCCATAGATGGTATAAAATCAGATCTTGGATTTTTCGGATATTTACTTGGGCGATTTGGCAAGTTATTAGGACCGACACCATTGGGTGTTTCAACACCACAAAAACTAGATAAGGCTCTTAAAATAGCTAAAATGGCTGAAGATTATCATAAACATAATGAGAAAGATATAGAAACCGTATATGATATGGAAAATATGTTTAAAGGCGATATTAAAGGAGTGACAGTTGAAATGTTGGATTCAATGACTCATACTCCTGCAATTATTATAAGAAAGCTCCAATGACCTTTTATATCTGCTTTATAATGACTTAAATAGGCATCAACAAATTATAAATACTATCTGATGTATACAGATCACTACCCATGTTACATTGCCAAATTGTATACGAAGCTAAAGGTTTTTATAAGTATTCGTTAATTTAGTGTTTTGTAATCAACTATATAAAAATTATAACTTTGGAAAAATGGAGATTTGTAATAAATTCTAATTAGATTAATTGGTATTTACTACAAGTATTAAATGCTCTAAAATTATGAAATTCAAAAATAATTCATGGATAAATTGAATTGATTAACATGAGTATTATCCATATTCTGAGTTGAACAGATTATATAATAAGGAGGGGCAGTAATGCTTAGCGATCCAACAGTTCAAGAAATTCTAATGGACATCACCAATGATGAAAAAAGTAGTGTTTCTATCATTGAATGTATGTTAAAAGGAAAAACAACCGATGAAGAAATTGCAGAAGAAACTGAAATTAGGTTGAATATTGTAAGAAGAGTGTTATACAAATTATACGATGCAGGGATAGCAACTTACAAAAGAAGCAAGGATCCTGAAACACAGTGGTATACTTACAGCTGGAATTTTGAGCAGGAAAAGGTATCAGATATAATCAGCAAGAAATATGAAAAGTTTTCCAGAGAAATTGAAGAATCTTTGGAATACGAAGAAGAAAACATGTTCTTTTTATGCCGTGCAAATGGACACAGATATAAATTTGAAGAAGCATCCGAAAACAACTTCCAATGTCCAAACTGTGGCGGTTCACTTGAATATCAAGACAACTCAACTATAATAGTTGAGCTCAAACAAATGATGGAAAGAATAGTATAAACATTCCATTACATATTTTTTTAATTAAACTTTATATCAATTCAGTACCAATTATATTGAGGAGCACACTTGAGATTAATGCCAATAAAAACCTTGAAGGATTTCAACTGCCCAAATCATATAATCGAACATTCCAAAGCAGTATCCGTTAAAGCCAAGGATATAACATCTAATCTTATGGATAAAACAGGATCCAACATAGATATGGAACAAATTGAAATAGGTGCCTTGCTTCATGATATCGGCAGGATAAACACTCATACTATTAAACATGCCATTGAAGGAGCGGAAATATTAAAGAACCTCAAGTATACCGAGGAAATAATTAAAATCACAACCAAACATATCGGTGCGGGGATTCCTCCAAAAGAAGCAGAAATACTTGGACTTCCTCCTGGAGATTATATGCCTCACACGTTAGAAGAGAAGATCGTTGCCCATGCAGACAATTTGATTAATGGAACTGTTGGAGTAGACTTGGACTTTGTAATAATTAAATGGGAAAAAAAGTTTGGTAAAAATCATCCTGCAATTATTAGACTTAAAACTCTGCATAATGAATTAAATCCCTAAGGATTATTCACAACTTAATAGTTTATTAGTTTTTTTACATTTTTTCTATTTTCAACTGTTCAAAAAAAAAAAAATATATTTTTTTAGTTAATTCCCAATTTTTTCATAATTTTCGTTTTCATTATGTTACCATAGTTATCTAAACTTTTTACCATCTAAAAATTATTTTGATCATATAATAAACAAGAAAAAACTATTAATTTGGATTAACGCATAAATAAAATATAATCAATTTACATATTCCATAACCATAATCGAAAATTTAAACTTATATGGAGTTAGACTAATTTGAGTGGAGATAAAAAGATAATAGTATTTATTGGCCCTTCATTGCCGTCAGATGAGGCTTACAATATTTTAAAAGCAGAATATCGCCCTCCAGTTGCAAGAGGGGATATTAAAAATGCTTTAAAGGACGATCCAGATATTATAGTTATTATAGATGGTGTTTTCCACAAAGAACCTGCAGTATCTCATAAAGAAATATTAAATGCGATTAAAAATGATGTTATTGTGGTTGGGGGCGCAAGTATGGGGGCTTTAAGGGCATCTGAACTGGATGATTTTGGAATGATAGGTATAGGTCAAGTATACGAAGATTATAGATCGGGTATTGTGGAATCTGATGATGATGTAGCAGTAGTAATCAATCCTGAAACACTAGAACAACTTTCTGAAGCATTAATCAGTATGAACTATACATTCAAGGCAGCGAAGGATAAAGATATAATTAATGAAGAAGAATTTAATAATCTTGTAAAAACTGCTAAATCCATATACTATCCGAAAAGAACATATGATAAGGTGTTTAAAGATTCAAACCTCGAAATAGAAAAGATCAAAAACATTCATAAATTTTTTCAAGAAAACAGAGTTGATATTAAAAAAGAGGATGCTATTTTAGTATTAAAATATGTTAAGAACTTGGATAAATCATAAAATTCAACTAATTACTCAAAGGATATATGAAATTTAAATTAATAAGATCATATGAATATCATTTTGGGAAGATATGTATGGAATTGGAAAAGAAAATAGAACAAGTTAAAGATTATTTAAAGAATAAAAAAGTATTAGTTGCATTTTCAGGAGGGGCAGATAGCTCACTTGTGGCTTATATAGCATCAAATGTTTCTAAGGAATCTTTAGCAGTAACATTAGACAATGGTGTGATGCCAAACGACTGTATAGGAAATGCAGTAAAAATTGCTGAGGAAATTGGTATTAAACATTCAGTTGTAAAAGAGGACTATTTAAACGACCCATCGTTCAAATCTAATCCTCCAAACCGATGTTATATCTGTAAAAATAAGATGTACTCCAAGATGATAGGAATTGCAGATAAAAATAACTTGGAAGTAGTGGATGGGACCAACATAACCGACCTTTTAGAAGATAGGCCCGGAATAATGGTAAATTATGATAAACACATCAAGAGTCCATTGGTAAAAGCAGGTTTTACAGTTGAAGATGTTAAAAAAGCCCTTGAAGTTCTTAATATAAATTATTCGGAATCAACAACTTGTATGGCTACTAGAATATCAAAAAATAGTGAAATAACTCCTAAGAAGATAAACCGGATAAATTATGCCGAATCACTTTTGAAGGGTCTTTCAGGATCTGAAATTGTGCGCGTGCGAGACCAAGATGAAGTTGCACTTATAGAATTAGGAAATATTACTAAAATTCTTAACACGGGTATTTTAAGTCATATAGATTCTGAGTTGAAGGCAGTAGGATTTAAAAGAGTAACACTTGACATTGGAGGATATGGAGATTCAAAAAAAGATCTTGTAGTTTATAAACCTTGTAAAGATGAGAAGAATAAGATAATGTTTGAAACGGAGCTTCCTTATACGATTAACATAGTAAAAACATGCAAACAACTGGAGAAATTAGGAGATGTTAAGTGTTCAGTTGAGATGGGAATAGCAATGCTTGAAATTAATGAAAGGAATGTAACTATATTTAAAACAGGGAAAATAGTAGCAAGGCGTGTTGTAGATAAGGAAGATGCAGAAAATTTGTTAGTTAAAGTTTTACCAAGCATAAGAAGGAATATTTAACCTGAGTATAATCAATTAATAATATTTAATTTCAGAATTAAATTTCAAAATGTCAATTTTTATTAATTTAATTGCAATGTTTTTTTAATATTAAAAAATATTGATTAATGAGAATTTCTATAAACCTCTAAANNATGAGGTTAATAGAAATTCTCTAATGTTAATATTAAATTAAATCTCCTTACGTATTTCTTTGGTGAATTTTCTTCTAAAACTCGTCATTTTCTTGAAAAATCCACGTGAATCTGTTCCATCAAGAGTTATGAACCTCCCTCCAATGTCAATGTCAACTCCATCGGCTTTAATGTCAGTAATCTCCACTATAATCTTTGAGGCATCTTCAAGAGCATCATCAGCAGAATAATTGTAATCAATACTCATCTTATCATGAGGATAAACTTCATTCAATGCTTTTTTGATTTTGAGCTCCATTACATTAAAAAAGGTTTCAAGTTCAGGTGATCCTTCCCACCATAAGTTTGCCATTATTATCCTAAGATTGATAATTTCAATGGAAACATCTCCTTTTCTCTTGGCAACAATTCTTATGGTTTCAGGTTCTGATTTAATTTTTATTATAGGTGTTTCTGACATTTTAATCGCTTATGGCTTTTATTAAATCAACTGCCCTTACAAGTCCGACAAGATCTCCTTCCACATCAATTACAGGGATCTGTTCAATATTTCTTTGTCTCATTTTATTAGCACATTCTTGTACAGAAGTTTTTGTGGTTGTGATAACCAAATCGGAATTTGCAACATCTTTAATTGTCTTATCTGAAAATTTAAGATGATTTTTTATGACATAAAGTACACTTTTACTGTCCCAGGACCATTTATCTCCTTCGGTCCCTACAGAAGTATTATGCACAGTTCTTTGGGATACTACTTCACTTTCCTCAATGAAATCCGTTTCAGTAAGTATTCCTGATAGTTTGCCATCGTTGTTCAATCCGAGAAGGACTTTAAGTTTGTAATATCTCATTATCTCGAAGGCTACATTTAGAGGTGTTCCATCCCAACTTGTTGGGATTTTTTGGATCATATAATTTTCAGCAGGATCTTGGATATCCATTTTCCATAAAGCTTTATTTACCAAATCCGATGCAGTGACTAATCCAACAAGTTCTCCATCCTTAATTATTGGCACCCTTCTAATGTTATTATCAATCATTTTAATTGCAACATCTTTCACATCATCATCAGGAGATGCTGTTACAATATTTCTAGACATTATAAGTGCTATTTGTTCTTCATCAGGATTTTCAACTAAATCAGTTCTTGTTAACACTCCAACAAGTTCGTTAGTTCTATTCTTAACAACAGGTAACCCTGAAACTTTTTTTTCTCTCATTATTTCCAGGGCGTGGGTACGGTTACCTGGGACATGGACAAAATATATATCCTCTGCCATTATTTCATTCACTAACATTTTAACACCTACATCCATAATTTATAAAACTGATAGGTAGAATCAATTAAAAATAATCGTTCATCCTTTTAATTTAATCCACATGAACTGCTAAAACAGGAACCTTTGCAGATCTAACTACTTTCTCAGTTACACTTCCAAGTAAAAATCTGTCAAGGCCGTGTTTTCCCGAGGTTCCCATAACAACCAGATCGATGTTCTCTTCTTCAATAGTTTTTAATATTGCATCTGCAGGAGAACCTTCCTCGGTTTTTAGGGTTACTTTCAAATCCCCTTCCTCTATTTTTTCTTTATTTGCCATCTCATAGATATGATCAAGCGCTATTCGACCTTCTTCTTTTAGCATTTCCTTTATTCTAACAATAAGATCTTCAGCAGGTAACCCTACAAGAGAAGAAGTCTCTATGACATTCAATGCAATAATCTCTGCACCACTAGCATGTGCAATCCATATTGCATGTTCTGCTGCTTTGTTAGCATATTTTGAACCGTCTGTTGGTAAAAGTATTTTTTTGTACAATAGGTTCACCTCTCATATTGAATAAATAGAGTACGTACTTTAGTACCCATTAAATCATAATGAATTCTATGGTTATTTGGGTTCTCATATCATATAAATATTCAATTAAAATTTTATTTCTTAATTATGGTATATCATAAATATTTCATGATATTATAACATGTTTTAGAATATAAATTCATATTATTGATTGTAGCAATTTTAATTTTCATAATAAATTATCTAACGAAGAAATAATGTAATAATCCCAATATTCCAAATATATAACCCCATTTTATACTTATTAGGAACTAATTTATCAAATTTACTTGAATAAAAAATTTGATTTAAATCGATTTTGGGGTTTCAATAACTAATATTTCTATCTACCCTTTGAATCATCTTATTAAATTTTATATTCTACAATTTAAATCTCTGAATTTAAGATACTTAAAACCTTTATTATAATCATTTAGATATTAATATAGCTAAATATTATCGCTAGTAACCTATCAAATGATTAATATGAATATATGTGGAATATATATATTAAATTTTATGGAAAAAATAAGAAAAAAATTATCTTGATAAAAAATATTTATTTAATTCATATAAAACCATTTCTACATTACAAAAATTTAACCACCAATCCGAGTTTTTCCATTCATATAGGGGATTAGAACATCAGGAATGCGGATAGTACCGTCTTCTTGCTGATAATTTTCTAATATACAACAAATTGTTCTTTCTGTAGCAATAGCTGTACTGTTCAGTGTATGACACATTTTTAAAGAATCAGAATCTCCATGAATCCCATAACGGGCATTCAATTTACGTGCTTGGTAATCTTTACAGTTGGTGCACGATACTAATTCTCTGTATGTGTCTGAACCTGGGAACCAACCTTCAAGATCATATTTTTTGGAAGCATTATCGTTGAGTTCTGATGAAACTATAGAAACAATTCTATAAGGGATTCCGAGTTTTTTATAAATAATTTCTGCATTTTCCAGAAGAGTTTGATGCATATCTTTTGAATCTTCTTCACTACAAAATACGAACTGTTCAATTTTTTCAAATTGATGAACCCTGAATATGCCTAAGGTATCTCTGCCATGGGAGCCTGCTTCTTTACGAAAACATGATGAAATACCACAGTATTTACGTGGTAACGTTTTTTCATCTATTATTTCGCCTCTGTGTAATGCAGCAAGTGTTTGTTCTGAAGTTGCTATTAAGAATAGATCTTCTCCGTCAATTTTATACAAAGTTTCTTCAAAATCGGCTAACTCTGCTGTTTCTTTTATTACATCATGTTTAATAAAATAAGGTGTTTGAAATGGTGTAAACCCCTTTTCAGAGAGTAGATCAACAGCAAACTTCAACAATGCCATATTGAGATGGACCATGTCTGCTTTTAGATAATAAAAACGTGAACCAGAAATTTCTGCTGCTTTTTTAAACTCTGCCCCATCAATACCTTCAATTAAATCCACATGGTTTGATGTTGCAAAATTAAAGGAAGGAATTAGACCTTCTTTAGATATTAATAAATTATCTTCTTCGTTTTCTGAAACTGGAACATCTTTGTCGACTATATTCCCGATTTTATAACGGTATTTGTCCCGTTTTTCAATAAATTCTGCGATCTTTGGTTTTAACCGGACAATTTCTCCTGAAACTTCCTTAGCTTTGATTTGAAGAATTTTTAATTCATCTTTACCCTGCTTTCGAGCTTCGTTAAAAGATTTGGATAGTTTATTCCTTTCAGCACGGAGTTCATTCAATTTTTTAAGTCCATCTCTCCAGTTTGTATCATATTTAATAACTTTTTCAACATTTTCTGTATCTCTGAAACGTTTTTTTTCTGATTTGCGAATTAAATCAGGATTTTCCCTGAATAGTTTGATATCTAACATGTTATCATCGTTTTTTATTCATAACTTTTTATTTTAATCTTTGATAATTCTTTAATGAATTATCTAAATCGTTATAATACTTCAATTGGTTAATTTTGCATATCAATAAAATTACTGAATGAATTTGAGAATTATCTATCAAATACAATATTTCCCTCTTTAATTAAAGCCTTTATGTTTTGTGATTCTGTTCTGTTTATCAATGAGAGTATAGGATCCCCTGACATTCCGTTTACGAGCATAATATCTGCAATTTTCCCCTCTTCTATTGAACCTAAGTTAAGACCCAAAGCTATTGCAGGATTCAAAGTAGCCATCTTAAACACTTCCAAAGGCGGGAGATATGTTTTGTAATATCCTCTTGTCACTTTAAGTGCATATTCCATTTCTTTAAACATATTTGGGGAGTTTAACATTATATTATCAGTTCCAAGACACACATTTATTCCTTGGCCTATCATGTCCATTATTGGGGGGATTCCAACTCCTAGTGAACCATTAGATCTTGGACAACTAACGACCGGGATTCCCTTTTCACCAATAAGTTTTAAATCATCTTTTAATGGGGCAGTAACATGTATTAATAGATTAAAACCCTCAATTAAAGCCCGTTCAACTTCAGTTTTACCCTTAAGTTTTAATGATTTGGTTTGGAGATCTTCATATTCGGCTACATGTATCGAAGAAGGTTTAGAATGTTTTCGACATAATTTGGTAATAGTTGTAGCTACATTATCTTCAATTTCACCAAATCCGCTTAAAGCAATTCCATCGCAAGTGTTAAGAAGTTTTTCTGCAGTTTTTTCAAGTTCTGATATTATTGGGTTTTCCTCAAAGAAAGAATCATGTCTACCAAGGATTATCCTCCTTATTGGAATATTTTTTGATGCTTTTTTAAGGACATTAATTCCTTCGAAACCTCCTTCACGAAAGTCAACAAATGTTGTGGTCCCTGTTTTTAGCATATACTCCATAGAACTTTGCATAGCTTTAATCATATATTCTGGAGAAGTTTCGGATAGTATACGGTGCTTTATACCGTTGGGAGGTTTTACAATTTTATCTATTGGCTCACCATCACCGACATCCTTTGCAACCGAGTCTCCAATATGAACATGAGAATTTATTAATGAAGGAGAGGCAATACACCCGTTTCCATCTACTATTCTTCCTTTCTCAACTCGATCGGATAACTCCACAATTTCCTTTTCATCAATTATGATGTTAGTTCTTCGAACTTCCATGTTAGCCCCACATAGAACTCGGGCATTTTTGATTGTGATCATTGGATTAAACTATTTTAATAGTAGTATTTATTATTTTTAGTATTTTTAACTAAGTTAAACAATAAAAAAATTTGGTCCAAATTAAAATTGTAACATTGTAAACTGAATATTATTGAAATTTAAAAAAAAATAGAATGTTAAAAAAGATAATTATCATAGCAAATCATGATATTCATTTAGAGATTTAACTCCTATATCTCCTTCTTTAACGTGTTCTATTGCATTTAACACTGCACGTGCACCTGCAAGTGTTGTAACATATGGTATTCCAAGTTCTACAGCCATTCTCCTAATATAAAATCCGTCGTCAGCTGACTGTTTTCCTGAAGGTGTATTGATAATAAGGTCTATTTCCCCATTTATAACGGCATCTTTAATATTTGGTGATGGTTGGCTCACCTTCCCTATGGTATTTATATTCACATATTCTGCAACAGCATTTGCAGTTCCTTCGGTTGCTACGAGTTCAAATCCTAGACTCTCAGCATTTTCAACTATGTCTTTAATACTATTTTTATCGGAATCTCTTACACTTACAAAAAGCCGTCCCTTTTTAGGTAGTTCCATACCAGCTGATAGTAAGGCTTTATAATATGAGATACCAAAGTTTTCATCAATTCCCATACTTTCTCCAGTAGATTTCATTTCTGGCCCTAGAATTGAATCTGCTGCGGGAAGTTTGATAAATGGGAAAATAGATTCTTTCACTGCAACATGTTTAATTTTAATTTCATCCCGCAGTCCCATATCTCTAAGTTTGTATCCTATCATCAACTTGGCTGCTATCTTTGCAAGAGGCACTCCTACAGCTTTACTAACGAATGGAACTGTTCTACTTGCTCTTGGGTTGGCTTCAATAATATAGACTTTATCTGTTTTAACGGCGTATTGTATATTCATTAATCCGATTACATTGAGTTCCAATGCCAGTTTGGTTGTATACTCTTTTATAATTTTAAGAACATCCTTTGAGAGGCTTTGTGGGGGGATTACACATGCAGAATCACCAGAATGAACTCCGGCTTCTTCTATATGTTCCATTATGCCCCCGATAAATACTTCTTCTCCATCGGATAATGCGTCTACATCGATTTCTATTGCATCTTCAAGAAATTTATCAACAAGTATAGGGTGTTCTGGAGAAATTTTTACAGCTTCTTTCATATATTCTTTGAGTTTGGTATCATCGTATACAATTTCCATGGCTCTTCCACCCAAAACATAGGATGGTCTTACAAGAACTGGAAATCCTATCCTTTTAACAACCAGTCTGGCATCTTCAAAGGAGTATGCAATTCCATACTCTGCTTGAGGTATTTCAAGAAGATCTAAAACTTCAGTGAAACGTTCTCTATCTTCCACACGATCGATACTTTCATGTGCAGTTCCTAGTATTTGGATACCCTCTTCAGCAAGTGGAACTGCTAAGTTTATTGAAGTTTGACCTCCAAATTGGACAACAACTCCGTCAGGTTTTTCTTTGTCCATTATGCTCATCACATCTTCAAGTGTAAGAGGTTCGAAGTAAAGTTTGTTTGAAATATCGTAATCTGTACTCACAGTTTCAGGATTGTTGTTTATAATGATAGTTTCTATTCCCTCCTCTTTCAAAGCTAGGGATGCATGGACACAACAGTAATCAAATTCTATACCTTGTCCAATTCTTATTGGGCCTGCACCAATAATGACAACTTTTTTATTCTTAGAAACAGCTACTTCATCTTCACCTTCGTAGGTTCCATAGTAATATGGGGTTTTTGCTTCAAATTCTGCAGCACAAGTGTCAACCATTTTATATGTGGGTATTATTCCTGTTTCTCGCCTATGATCTCGCATATCTTTCTCTTTATAGCCCGTTATCTGGGAGAGTATTGCATCGGAGAATCCCATTCTTTTGGCTTTTATTAAAATATCATGTTTGAGAATTTCTTCAGGGTCTAAACTATTTAAATAAGCTTCAAAATCTACTATACTCTGTATTTTATATAAAAAGAATCTGTCAATTTGTGTTATATCATGAATTTCGTTAATTTCCCTTCCCGATTTGAGAGCGGTATAAAGATGGAATATTCTTTCATCTGTAGCATTTCTCAGAAGATCATCTGTGTAAGGAACTTCTTCAAATCCATACTTTCCAATGTCAAGAGATCTAATTGCTTTGTGCAGTGATTCTTCTATGGTTCTACCAATAGCCATTACCTCACCAGTTGACTGCATTTGAACTCCTATCTCCCTTTTTACTCCTTTGAACTTGTCGAATGGCCATCTAGGAATTTTTGCTACCACATAATCTAGTGATGGTTCAAATGATGCTGGTGTTTCCTTGGTAATATCATTTTGTATCTCATCAAGGGTCATTCCAACAGATATTTTGGCAGATATTTTAGCTATAGGATAACCAGTAGCCTTTGATGCTAGTGCACTGCTACGACTTACTCTAGGATTTACTTCAATAACTTTATATTCTCCTGTTTCTGCATTAAATGCAAATTGAATATTACATCCTCCTTGGATATGCAAAGCTCTTATGATTTTAATTGAAGCATTCCTTAACCTTTGATTATCAACGTCTGAAAGCGTTTGTGAGGGGGCAACAACAACACTTTCACCAGTGTGTATGCCCATTGGATCCATATTTTCCATGTTACACACAATTATACAAGTGTCGTTTTTATCTCTCATTACTTCATATTCAAACTCTTTCCATCCAATAACGGATTCATCAATGAGTACTTGATTGATAAAGCTCATATCAAGTCCTCTTGTTGCAACTTCGATAAGTTCCTTCTCGTTGTATGCAACACCTCCACCTGTTCCACCTAATGTGAATGCGGGTCTAACAATAACTGGGTAACCTATTTCTGCAACAGCTTCAATGGATTCTTCAATCGAAGTAACAGCCCTGCAGTGGGGTATGGGTTCTTCCAGTTTCATCATGAAATTTCCAAAAAGATTTCTATCTTCAACATTTCTTATGGTTTGGATAGTGGAACCAATAACTCTGATACCATCTAATGCCCCTATTTTTTCAAGTCCAGTTGCAACGTTCAATCCTGTTTGACCGCCCATTGTTGGGAGTATGGCATCTGGTTTTTCTTTCTCTATGATCTTCGCTACGATTTCAGGAGTCAGGGGCTCCACATACACTGTGTCAGCCATGTCTACATCTGTCTGTATAGTTGCAGGGTTGCTGTTCACAAGCACGGTTTCAATTCCCTCATCCATGAGGGATTTACATGCTTGAGAACCTGAATAATCAAATTCTGCAGCTTGACCTATTTGTATGGGCCCTGAACCAATGATAAGAACCTTTTTTATGTCTTTGTCCCTTGGCATTTATGATCCTCTACCTTTTAAATAAATTTTAATTTTCTTAATCAACAATATTTTATTTAATAACATTTTTTTTTTAAATTGGTATATTCCGATTTAAAACCACGTCTATATATGATTTTTGTAAACTATTTAATACTCCTTTAAAACTTTTAGAAAGTTATCAAAGTAATTATCTGAATCATTAGGTCCGGGACCAGCCTCTGGATGGTATTGTACACTTGAAATTGAAAGTTCTTCATGTTCAACACCTTCGGGTGTTCCATCGTTTAGGTTTATTTGGTTAATTTTAATAGGCAAATCTTTGCATGAATCTGCATCAACTGTAAAACCATGATTTTGGGATGTTATTGTAACTTTACCAGTTATGAGATCTTTTACAGGCTGGTTTATCCCCCTGTGCCCGAATTTCATTTTATAGATTTTAGCACCAAAAGCAAGTGATATGATCTGATGGCCTAAACATATACCCGATATTGGTAGTTTCTCTGAAAGATTTCTAACAGTTTTAGCTGCTTCTGTAACTCTGGTAGGGTTTCCAGGCCCACTTGAAACAAGCAAGGCTTCAGGGTCATATTCTAAAATTTCTTTGTATCCAGTTTTATATGGTAGAACAACAACTCCTATTTCCCTTTTTATTAGAGCATCAATACTGTTCTTTTTTATACCGCAGTCAAGAATCACTGCACGGTGTTTAAATTCTTCACCAATAATTTTGGGTTTTCTTACACCAACAGTACCAACCAAGTCCATATCTTCTATATTTTCCTGTTCATTTACTAATTTTAAAAGTTCAGCGTCCTCAATTTCTTCAGTCGAAATTGCGCCTTTCATGGCTCCATGACGTCTGATCTTAAGGGTTAGATATCTAGTATCAATCCCACTGATACCTGGTATTTGATATTCCTCTAAAAACTCTGGTAAATTTTCCTTTGAGAGTCTATGAGATGGATAGTTGTTTTTTTCTCTTACAACAAATCCTTCTGCTTTTATTCCATCAGATTGGAACCAATCTCGGGAAATTCCATAATTACCTTGTAAAGGGTAGGTTGACATGAGAATCTGACCTTTATAAGATGGATCTGTTAGCGATTCAACATATCCGGTCATCCCAGTAGCAAAAACCACTTCTCCTGTTTTAATGGTTTCAAAACCGAACCCTTCTCCTTTAAGTATTGTACCATCTTCTAAAGCTAATTTGGCCTCTTTTAGCATTTCATCACCGGTTAAATTAATTGTAAATTAAAAATTTGAGTTGCGATCAATCATAGGAATAGTACATTGATCATCATAAATTTGTAATTGATCGTTAATTAGATTTTTTATCATGAATCTTTCATGATCTTAATCAGTTAGTTTATTTTACTTAGTTTATTAATTAGGTTATTACAGATATCAAATAATAAGATTTAATTTGTTACGAATCAAATTAATCTACACATATTATTGCAAGATTTTGCTCATAATTGCAGCGTCTTCATGGTCTTCATAATAATCTGCAACGGTTTTTTCTTCTTTGAAACCCATTTTACTATAAAATTTCCTTGCACCTTTATTTCCGACCCTTACTTCTAGTTTAATTACTTTAACATCGAACTTTTTAAAGGCTTCGAGACTGGTTTCAACCAGTTTAGATCCAACATCTTGTTTTCTGTAGTTTTTGTCTACTGCAATAGATATTATATGTCCTTCATCTTCATATTTGATCCAAAATATAATATATCCCACTACTCTATTATTCTCCTGGGCAACAAGGAATCCTGCACCCAAGTTGTATATATCAACAAGAATGTTGGCAGGGTAGGGGTCACTGAAAGACGCTATTTCAATTTCAAGGACTCTTTCAACGTCCGGGCGTTTAAATTCTCTTATTATCATAAATTTCTCCAGTAAAGTGGTAAAAAAATGTGGAAAGACTTTTCAGAATATATCATAATGAATTATAAAGATGCTTCACTTATTATTGAGGTTGGTGTAGGAGGTTTCCCACTGGTTGCCTTAACACTAAAAGAACATCTTAACATGGATATCATCATGACAGATATTAAACCTTACCATGATGAAGTTGTAGTCGATGACATCACCAAACCCGACTTGAATATATACCGTGGTGCAACACTTATATACTCAATACGTCCTCCTGAAGAACTTCAAAATCATATAAAAATGGTTGCAGAATCTGTGGGTGCTGATTTAATAATAAAACCACTTTCAACAGAATTTATTAACCTAAATAATAGTATGAAGCTTATAAATTACAAAAAGGCTATATTTTACAAGAAGTGTATATTATGAAATGGCAGAATATTAACATAGATGAAACATTGGAGGTATTGAAGTCTAATTATAATGGTTTAACTAGTGATGAAATATTAAAAAGGGTAGAAATTTATGGAAAAAATGAATTGATAGAAGAGGAAAAACCAGGCCCTTTAACTAAGTTTTTAAGTCAGTTCAAGGATTTTCTCATAATTTTACTTATTATTGCTGCCGCGGCTGCCGCATTGGTTGGGGACAGTACAGATGCTGCAGTTATTCTTATTGTGGTTATTTTGAATGCTATAGTTGGGTTTATACAAGAGAACCGTGCCGAAAATGCAATGGAACAACTTAAAAATATGACCTCTACTATGGCTATTGTTATTCGTGATGGGAAGACTAAGAAAGTTGTTGCTAGTGATTTAACAATTGGGGATATTGTTAAACTCGAAGAAGGGGACAACGTACCTGCTGATATTAGATTATTAACTAGTCATGATCTTATGGTAGATGAATCGGCCCTCACAGGAGAATCAGAACCCTCAAAAAAGGATTCAAATGCCATATCTGAGGATGATACAAATAATATGGTATTCATGGATACTTATGTATCATCAGGACGTGCAAGAGGGGTTGTTGTTGAAATAGGGATGAAAACGGCCATAGGCAAAATTGCAGAATTGATACAAGGAGAAGAAGAAAAAACCCCATTACAAGATAGAATACACGGTCTTGGTAAACTCATGGGTTTAATTGCTCTTATTGTTTGCACAGGTATCTTTGGGCTTCAATTATTCAAGGGCGTACCATTAGTTACAAATTTCTTAACAGCAGTATCCCTTGCTGTAGCAGCAGTGCCGGAGGGACTACCTGCTATCATGACTCTAACTTTAGCACTGGGAATGCAGAGAATGGCAAAAAGTAATGCAGTTGTACGTAAATTACTTGCAGTAGAAACTCTAGGTTCTTGCTCTATAATATGTACAGATAAAACCGGTACACTTACAAAAAATAAGATGACTGTCCGTCAAACAAAGATTACATCTCCTGAAATGGCATTTAAAATAGCTACACTATGTAACAATTCTAGTATTTCAAAAGGTAAAATTATTGGTGATCCAACAGATGGTGCAATGCTGATTTATGCAGAAGAAAATAGTTACAAAAGGGAAGAACTAGAAAAAATACACAAGAGAATTTTTGAAATACCCCTAGACAGTGAAAGAAAGAGAATGACCACTGTAAATCAGTTCAATGGTGATAGATATGTGCTCATCAAGGGTGCACCTGAGATAATAATAGAACGTTGTAAACATGTAGAAGAGAACGGGAAATTCAATGAGATAACCAATGATACTAAAAAGGAAGTACTCGAAGATCTTAAGGGCATGACATCTGAAGCTCTTAGAGTTCTTGCACTTGCTTACCGAAAATTGGGACCTGATGAAGATTTTGAAAATAGAGAAGCATTAGAAAGTAATTTAACATTTGTTGGACTTATAGGGATGATGGATCCTCCAAGGGAAGAAGCAAAAGAAGCTGTTGCATTGTGCGAAAAAGCTGGAATCAAAGTGATCATGATCACGGGAGATAACAAAGACACAGCAGCTGCAATAGCATCTGAAATTGGTATTTTAAAGGATGGAAAAGTATTAACAGGACCAGATCTTGCTAAAATAGATGATGAAAAATTTAAAGAAATTGTGCAGGATATTAATGTTTATGCTAGAGTATTTCCTGAACAGAAGGTTCGTATAGTTGAAGCTCTCAAATCATCAGGACAAGTAGTAGCAATGACTGGTGATGGGGTGAATGACGCCCCTGCACTTAAAAAGGCAGCTATAGGTATTGCAATGGGTTCGGGTACAGACGTGGCCAAAGAATCTTCAGATATGTTGCTTCAAGACGATAACTTTGCAACTATTGTTGAAGCGATTAAAGAGGGACGTACTATTTTTGATAATATAAAAAGATTTGTTAAATTTCAGCTTTCAACTAATATAGGGGCAATACTCACCATTACTAGTGCCTCACTTATGAGTCTACCAATACCATTTAATCCCATCCAGATACTCTGGATAAACATAATAATGGACGGACCACCAGCCCAATCTTTGGGTGTAGAACCCTCTGAGGCAAATGTAATGGAACGACCCCCTAGTAAGGGAAATATCATACCCAAAAGAAACCTTATTAAAATAGGAATTGCAGGAGTTGTGATGAGTATTGGGACACTTATATTGTACTACTACGAACTAACTAACGGTGCAAGTAAAATAAGTGCAATGAGTGTTGCATTCACTGTTTTTGTTATGTACCAAATATTCAATGTTTTCAATTGTAAAGCTAAGGGTATGTTCCCCAACAAAACATTAATCATAGCGGTTGCTGCTTCCTTTATTCTACAGCTGGGTGTAATATACTTACCATATCTACAGCATATATTTAGAACAACATCCATCTCAATCATGGATTGGATTTTAATCATTATAGTGGCATCTTCCATATTCTTAACAGAATTCATAAGTGAAAAAGTGATAAAATGAGGATAATAGTAATGGCTGGTACATCTGATGCAGTGCAAATCATAGATCATCTTTCCAAACATGAAGATATTGAAATTATTGCAACTACAACAACAAAGTATGGTGGAGATCTTGCAGTATCTGCTGGTGCAGATGAGATTATTGTGGGACGTTTAGGTGTGCATGAAATCGCTGATTTAGTAGTAGTAAATAAAATTGATCTATTGGTGGACGCTACACATCCATTTGCTTCTGAAGCAAGTATAAATGCTGTGAAAGCAGCCCACAACTCAGGAATAAAATATATACGATATGAAAGACCACCCATAAAAATCCCCAACAATGAGAATGTATTTGAAGTATTTTCCTTACATGAAGCAGGTATGAAAGCATTGAAGTTGATGAAAGAAAAACCTGATGCTAGAATGATGTACCTTGCGGGTGTTACAACTCTCATGCAGATAACCAAATTAATCAAACCAGAATTAATTGTTGCAAGAATTCTTCCCATGGTTTACTCTATAAAAAGATGTCTTGAAGTCGGAATTCCGGGTGAGAATATAATTGCAATGCAGGGAACTTTTTCTAAGGAATTCAATAAGGCTATGATGAAAGAATATGCACCATGTGTAATTATTACCAAAGAAAGTGGTGAAAGCGGAGGCACCCCATCAAAGATAACAGCTGCAGTAGAACTTAAAATTCCAATAATCCTAGTTAAAAGGCCCATAATACCTGAATTGAAAACTATGATAGTATTCAATGATATGGATAAACTGCTCAAGATGATCCTGAGTTTATCTGAAAACTGAATTATAGTGATAGCCCATTGTAAATTTTAAATAAAAAATTAATTGAAGATATCTATTTTACTTTACAAAAAAATTATTATAAGTTAGCCTCAGATCGCCCATCAGTCATCACGAATCAGAGCTCATAGGGTTCATCACAGGCTGAATAAAAAAATTAGAATTTAATATTTAATTAAAAATAAATAATGGAGTTCGTTATTATCCAAACATGACTCCAGCTTCTTTTCTCATCTCTTCATCGTGTTCCATGCCAACTATTTTATCAACAGCGTCCATGAAATCATTCATTGTTACTGTGGATCTTTCTTCTCTTATTGCGAACATACCTGATTCAGTACATATCGCTTTGAGATCAGCACCTGAAGCACCTTCTGAAAGTGAGGCAATATGCCTTATATCTACATCTTCATCCAAAGTCATCTTCTTGGTATGGATTTTTAATATTTCATTTCTACCATCTTCATTTGGAATTGGAACTTCGATGAACCTATCAAAACGTCCTGGTCTTAACAAGGCAGGGTCTAATATGTCTGGTCTGTTGGTTGCAGCTACAATTCCAACATCGCCTCTACCTTCAAAACCATCCATCTCAGCAAGTAACTGCATAAGTGTCCTCTGAACTTCTCTATCTCCACTAGTGGAGCTTTTGAGTCTTTTAGCTGCTATGGCATCGATTTCGTCTATAAATATTATACTTGGTGATTTCTCCTTGGCAAGTTCAAAAACACCTCTAACCAGTCTTGCACCTTCACCTATGTATTTTTTAACGAATTCAGATGCAACTATCTTGATAAAAGTTGCATTGGTCTCATGTGCAACTGCCTTTGCAAGCAGTGTTTTTCCTGTTCCGGGTGGGCCGTAAAGTAATACTCCTTTAGGAGGTTCTATACCTATGTTGATGAACAGTTCAGGTTTTTTGAGGGGTAGTTCTACAGTTTCTTTTATTTCTACTACTTGATCCTCCAATCCTCCTATCTGTTCATAAGCAACTTCGGGTTTTTCCTCTACTTCCATACCAGTTACAAGAGGGTCTTTTTCTGAAGGCAGAACATGTACTATGCTGAATGTCTGCTGGTTAAGTGCCACACGAACTCCTGGTTCAAGTGACTTTTCATCTAAGAATCGTGAATATCCAATTACAAAATTAGGGCCTGTACTGCTTTTTACAACTACCCTACCGTCGTCTAAAACTTCAGTTACTGTGGCTATTACTAATGGTGGTGATCTGAACCTTTCAATCTCTCCTCGAAGAGATTTAACTTCCCTGTCCAGCCTCATTTTCTCGTTTTCGATCAGGACTTTATCCTTTTCGAGCTTCCTAACTTTCCACATTAGGTTACGTTTGGTTTTAGTGTTGTCCTCTTTAAGGATTTTTATCTCCGTTTTAAGGTCTTCAATCTTTTTTAATACATTTGGGGACATGTTTTCCATGATCCTCGCTCACTCCTAACTTTTATAAAAAAAAATAATACTCTATGACTTAATATTATTTACTCAATTTATTGTCCTTAATAATATTTAAATATAGGGGTATAGATTATATAATGATTACAAATGCAAAGTGATTACTCATGAGATGCGAGATATGTGGAAAAAAAATAGTAGAAGAACCAATAAAAACTAAAATAGATGGTTCAATCATGCTTACGTGTAAAGAATGCTCAAAATTTGGTAAAGTACAGAGAGAAGCACCTAAACCAAAACGACCCGGAGCACCAAGGGGTGGGACTCCTAGGAGAATACAAAGACCAAAAGAACCGGCCGAAGAGGTTGTTGAAAATGTTAAGGATATAGTTAGGCAGGCAAGAGAAAGGAAAGGGTGGTCTCGTGAAGAACTTGGAGAAAAGATCTATGAAAAAGCTTCAGTTGTAAGTAGAATTGAGTCTGGTAAAATGGTTCCAGACCTTAAACTTGCTAGAAAGATCGAAAAATTAATGAATATAGTATTAGTTGAAAAAAATGAAGATGTATCCGCAGATGGATTGGGGCATTCTAAAGTTAGGGGAGCGACTATCGGAGATATTGCCCACATAAAAAAGAATTAATTAATGTTATTTTTTCATGGTTGAAATAATTATTCAATCAAAATTTTTTTTAATTTCATTATATTGCTTAGCAAAACATAAAAAATAATTAATTTTAATTTTTTTATATTATAGGGTCTTAGATTTTTCATGTTTCG
>PLXT01000005.1 GCA_003151535.1 Methanobacterium sp. | reverse complement strand
GCAAACTCACAATGACGGGGTTATTTAAGAAAAGTAAATAACTCATCAAACTCAATATTTAATGCAGATGCTATTTTATAAAGAGTATAAAAAGTTGTATTCACATGTCCGTTTTCTGTATGAGTTATTTGCTCACGGGAAATCTCAACCTCATAAGCAAGTTGAGCCTGAGAAATATTTTGTTCCGTTCTAAACTTACGAATTCTGCTTCCTAAAAGAGTTTGGGATTTCTTTTGATTTAAGTTTTTCACCCCCGAAAAGTGGGCGTAATGAAAATTATATTTGTGAAGTAAACACCACAGATTGAATAAATGATTATATTCGCTGCCTTAGTAATGATTATTGTATTTGAGTTTTCTTAAATTTAACCATTATGAAAAAAGCATTTACCCTCCTTTTATTCCTCTCCTCTCAATTTTCTTTCTCTCAAAACTTAGTTCCTAACTGGAGTTTTGAAGATACGGTTTCATGCCCTACACAATACTCAGAAATTAGTAAATCGGTAGGTTGGAGCGATTATGATGGATCGCCTGATTATTTTAATTCTTGTAGTTCATTAATGGGAGTGCCTGCAAATGGTGTAGGTTTTCAATATGCAAGAACAGGAAGTGCTTATGGAGGGTTTATAACTTTTGCAAAATATGCTAGTAATGCAAGGGAAGTTATGGGAATCCAACTTATTGAATCTTTAGCCATCGGCCAAAAATATTTTGTATCATTTTATGTTTCAAGAGCGTTTAGCAGCTCAAATCAAACTATATATTATATAAATGCAGCGTCTAATAAAATTGGAGCGCGTTTTTCAACTGTTTCTTATTATGATTATAGTTTTGTAAATAGAAATCCTGTCCCTATTGATAATCATGCACAAGTGTTTACCGATTCTATTATAACTGACACATTAAATTGGGTTAAGATTTCAGGTTCTTTTGTTGCAGATTCATCTTATAAATATGTATGCTTTGGAAATTTTTTTACAGATTCTGCAACTAAGCCTCTTTTCTTAGATACTGCTGCTGCTGACGCTTACTATTATATAGATGATATTACAGTTTCAACCGATTCTCTAATGGCTGATAAAGAAATCCTTAAGAACTCTTCTGTGGATATTTTTCCAAACCCTACTATGAATATCATAAATATCGTTAATAATTCTACTGATGTCTTTAATTTAACAGTTTATTCTGTCTTAGGGAAGCAAATTTTTAAAGAATCAATCAACGAAAGGGAAACGTCAATAGATTTAACCAATTATTCTAAAGGAATCTATTTTTTACAAATAGATGAGAAAGGAGGTATGATTCAAAAAAAGATTGTAAAGTATTGATTAAGTAAAAATTTACTATTTGTAATTACGTTCTCTGGTTAACAGATCATTCTTTAAAATCTTTAAAAAACTCCTTTAATGAGACATCAAAATATTTGCAAACACTTCCGAGTGTTGTCATTGAAATATCTCTTTCTCCTCTTTCTATGCGTCCAATATTAATCCCTGTATCGTGCAAAAATATTTCTTGAGTAAGATCACTATTTTCTCTTATCTGCTTTATTCGCGCAGCAATCTTTTTCAATAAAACTATATTTCTTGACTTGCCCATTTAAATGGTGAAAGTCTTGGTTGTTAAAATGATTATTAAATACCATTTAGTTCTATTGAAAAAATGTTATTACCTTCGTTGTGGATATAAAATTGATAGCATCTCAAAAACAAACAAACTATCATGAAAAAAACGGTTACTCTCATTTTATTCTTTATCGTTAACTTTTCTTTCGCTCAAAACTTAGTTCCTAACTGGAGCTTTGAAGATACTGTCGCATGCCCAGTCGGTATCGGTTGTATATTTGATGCAGTAGGATGGAGTTCATATAGTCAAACTCCAGATTATTTTAATCAATGCAATACATCAACAAATGGGACAGATTACGCTGGAGTTCCTGGAAATTATTTAGGTTATCATTTTGCAAAAACTGGTGTTGCATACGCTGGTTTTTATGCTTTTACTACAGCAGCACGTAATATAAGAGAAATAATAGGGATTCAACTAAATCAAACCTTAATAAAGGGTGAAAAATATTTTGTATCTTTTTTTGTTAGCAGAGCCTATCATCCATCGCAATTATATATTAACGTTGGCACTAATAAAATAGGCGCACGATTTTCAACTGTTCAATATTATGATTCAACTTTCAAAAGCAATCGAGTCCCCATTGATAATCATGCACAAGTTTTTACTGATTCTGTTATAACTGATACTTTAAATTGGATTAAAATTTCAGGTTCTTTTATTGCCGATTCTGCTTATCAGTACGTAAGCTTTGGAAATTTCTTCACAGATTCTGCAACCACTCATGTTGCTTATGATTCTTCAGCAGAATATGCTTATTATTACATTGACGATATTTATGTGTCAACAGATTCATTAATTGGTATTAAAGAAAGCAAAGAAAATTTCTTAATTGATATTTTTCCAAATCCAACAACAAACGTTGTACACATCGTTAATAATTCGAACTCATCTATTAACTTAACCATTTATTCCTCTTTAGGAATGCGAGTTTTTAAAGACTATATTAAAGAAGGTGACACGGATATAGATATAAGTAACTATTCTA
>PLXT01000016.1 GCA_003151535.1 Methanobacterium sp. | reverse complement strand
ATTTTTTTAATGGCTTTTATTTCTTCTCCAGTTAAATTATTGTTATTTGATGCGATTGCTTTGAATTTTGTACCATCTATGGCGATATGTTCTAAATTAAGCAGTTCTAACCTCTTGGCTGTGTGTACAGTTGTTTGAAATGCTTTTTCTATTAATCTTCGTGCTTGGATTTTGAATCTTAAAATAATCCTAAAATCTGGCGATTCTACACCAGATAAGTACGTATAAACAAAGTTTTCATTTGTTAGTTTCATTATTTACCTTGATGAAAAAACACCATCCACAGAAGCCATAATAATTATTCTCATAAGCATACGTCGTGAATAAGCAGGTTTACCTGCACTATATCGATATTTTTTCTCAAGTTTTCTAAAATCAAGTTCATTAACCATATCTTCAATAAAATAACAGATATGATTCTTTGGAATAAGCTCAGTCAATTCCAAAGGCACTAAAAAAGATTGACCTATTTTATCTTCTCGTAAAACCATAAACACAACCTCCAACTAAACACAAAGAGTATAATAATACTAGAACAAGCACCAATATATAATTAACCCCTAAAACGTGATATCAAAAAAAAATTAATAACAACAAATTAAAAAAGTAATATAATTATGAGTCAGCCTCAAAAACAATAAATTGGTAAAACAAGTTAAAATTTATTTATCACAAATTATTTAGTTATCAGCCTATATCTTCTCTACTCTCACTGCACAAACCTTGAATTCAGGAGTTTTAGATATTGGATCCAATGCAGAGTTTGTTAATATGTTGGTTGCTGATTCACTGAAATGGAATGTCATAAAAACAATTCCAGTTAAGCAGCTTTCAGTGATCCTAACTTTAGGTGTAATTTCACCCCTTCTAGATATAACTTTAACCTTTTCATTATTTTTAACACCGATTTTTGAAGCATCTTCTAGACACATATCAATATAATCCTCACCATATAATGTTTTAAGTCCTTCGACCGCCCCGGTCATGGTACTAGTCTGGTAATGATAAATACTACGGCCAGTAGTGAGTATTAATGGATATTCATTGTCAGGAAGTTCTGCAGATGGCCTGTATTTAAGGGGTATGAACCTTCCTCTTCCATTTTCGGTTTTAAATGTTTGGGTGTGTAGTATGGGTGTGCCTTCATCCTCTTCATCGATACAAGGCCACTGAATACCCTCTTGATTAATTCGGTTGTAATTTATTCCTCCAAAAATAGGGGCAACTTCGGCTATTTCATTGTATATCTCGTTTGCATCATTGAATTCAAATCCTTCTGCACCCATTTTTTGTGCTATTTGGCAGGTTATAAACCAGTCAGATTTAGCTTCTCCAACAGGTTCTATTGCCTTTCTAACTCTTTGAACCCTTCGTTCTGAATTTGCAAATGTTCCATCCTTTTCAGCAAAACTGCAGCCTGGTAATACCACATCTGCTATCATGGCTGTTTCACTCATAAATATATCTTGAACAACTAGGAAATCTAGATTTTTTAAAGATTTTTTTATGTTTTCAGTATCAGGTTCGCTTGTAACAGGATTTTCACCTACAATGTACATTGCCTTAATATCTCCAATACGGGCTGATTCAAGCATCTCTGGAAACATTAACCCCTTGGAATTGTTAAGTTTAACACCGTATGCTTCTTCAAATCTGTGAATAGCCTCTGGATCTTCAATTTTCTGATAGCCAGGAAATACATCAGGCAAACATCCCATATCACATGCTCCTTGAACATTGTTTTGTCCCCTTATAGGGTTAACACCAGTGGATGGTTTCCCCATGTTTCCTGTTAATAGTGCTAGGTTACCTAATGCAAAAACATTTTCAGTTCCATGAGTATGTTCTGTTATACCTAAAGAATAGAGAATAGATGCTGGTTTTGTGGAAGCATACATCATTGCAGCTTTTACAATTAATTCTTTATTTACTCCAGTTATAGCCTCAACTGTTTTTAGATCATGTTCTTTAAGAGATTCTTTGAACTCGTTATAATTTTCACATCGTTCATCAATGAATTTTTCATCAATAAGTTCTTCATCAACTATGATTTTCATCATTCCCATTAAAAGAGCCACATCTGTACCGGGAATCTGGTTTAAAACAATATCTGCATGTTTGCAAATATCTATATTTCTTGGATCAGCTACTATGAGTTTTGCTCCGTTTTTTACAGCTTCAACTATTCGAAGACCAACTACTGGATAACTTGCTGTTGGGTTAGTCCCTATTACAAATAAACATGCTGAATCTTTAATTTCATCAATAGAGTTGCTCATTGCACCACTACCAAATATTTGTGCTAAACCTGCTACTGATGGTGCATGACACGATCTGGCACAGTTATCTACATTGTTAGTGCCCATAACAGCTCTTGTAAACTTTTGAACAACATAATTATCTTCATTAGGACAACGTGCAGAAGATATGGCAGCAAATTCCTCTGATTTAATTTCTGAGAGTTTGTGGGATACGTAATCTAATGCTTCATCCCACTCAACCTCTTCAAATATATTGTTACGTTTAATTAAGGGTTTTGTTAATCTATTAGGGTGATTTATGAATTTAAATCCATATCTACCTTTAACGCACAAATTACCCTTGTTTACCGAATTTTCAACTTCACCCCTTGCACTGATTACTTGATTACCCCTGACCCCTAGATAGATATTACAACCTACACCACAGAAGGGACAAACAGTTTTAACTTCTCTTGCAGGTTTTAAAGCTTCTTTAGGTACCAATGCACCGACAGGACATGCCACCACACATTCACCACATGAAACACAGCTAGAGTCCATGAGTGGCCTATCACCAAAAGTGGTTATCTTGGTATCGTATCCCCTGAAACCAAAATCAATGGCTTTAACCCCTAAAACTTCGTTACATGTTCTTACACAAATCCCACAAAGGACACACTTTTTGAGGTCTCTGTCAAAGAAAGGATTTGAATCATCCATGGAAATATTGTTGATCTGACGTCTTAAACTTCCAAGATCTTCACTGTTTATTCCAAGATAAGATGATATTTCTTGAAGTTTACAATCATCATTTTTCCTGCAGGTTAAACAGTCAACCTCGTGATTAGCAATTAGAAGTTCTGCAGAAAGTTTACGCACCCTATTTATCCTAGCATTCTCGGTTATTATATCCATTCCATCTTGTATCACAGTTTCACATGCAGTTACAAGGCAACCATCATCATTTTCGACCATACAAAGTCTACATGATCCCCATGGTTCTAAACCCGAGTAATAACATAGATTCGGTATGTAAATATTGTTAGAAAGAGCAGTTTCAAGGATAGTGCTGCCTTTTTCTGCACTAACCTTTAAACCGTCAATTTTGAGCGTAATTTCATTTTCATTCATATTAATCAGGTTGATAATCTTGATAGTCCTAAGTTTTACAAATAAGTTATAAATACAATCATAAAAAATGAGTAGTCTACAATCAAATATATCCTAACATCATATATATTTAAGTAATATCTAAAAAATCTAAAGAAGTATCTGTATATTTATTTAAAATTATTGTATCAAAGGTGTAACAATGAAGATCATAGCAGTTGTCGGGACAAAAAATACAGGAAAAACTACTTTAGTTACTAAAATCGTCAGAGAACTAGTGGAAAGAGGATTTGAAATTGGAACAATAAAACATTCCCACCACAACTTTGACATGTCAGATCGAGACACAGGAAAACATAAGAAAGCAGGTGCTACCATTGTAGCAGGCACTGGCAAGGAAACATTCTTCACAATAGATGGCAGTATGGATTTAGAAAATGTTTTAAGTATGATGGAATTTATTAAAAACCTTGATTTTGTAATTTTAGAGGGATTCAAAACTTCTAAATATGCCAAAATATCTACATCTGATTTTAAAGATGAGTTTACAATCGCAAACGTAAATGTATTTGAAATGGAGTACAATGAATTGAAATCATTGGTGGATTTATTATCTGAAAGAAGTTTCGGTATGATTAAATATCTTAACTGTAAAAAATGTGGTTTTGATAATTGCAATGACTTTGTAAACCAAAAGATCAAAGGAAATAAGAATGCAACACTTTGCAAATCTGAATCAGATGAAGTTTTATTGAAGATCGACGACCAAATGATACCCCTAAATCCATTTGTGCGAAGTTTTGTGAAGGAGACTATTTTAGGAATGGTTAAATCACTAAAAACTGATGAATTCGGAGCCAGTGATTTCGAGAAGATTGAACTTTTAATAAGAGACGACCATGACAGACATTAAAATCGAAGAAAAAGTAATGGACAAATTTGAAAGGCCTTTAATCTCCCTGAGAATTTCAATTACTAACCGTTGCAATGTGAAATGTTTTTACTGCCATCACGACGGCATAGTTCCTCAGAACTATGAAATGTCATCCAATGAAATGCAAAGAATAGTGAAGGTTGCAAAGGAAATTGGAATAGAGAAGATAAGACTTTCAGGTGGAGAACCATTAATACGTGATGATATTATTGATATTGTGACTAAAATATCATCAGTTGGTTTCCGTGACATATCCCTAACAACTAATGGAGTGCTTCTAGATAAATATGCAGTTGCACTCTATAACGCCGGACTTACACGTGTTAATGTGAGCTTCGACACATTGAATCCTGAGACCTATAAACTCATAACTAAACGAAATTATATGGAACTTGCAAAGAAAGGTATCGAAAAGGCAGTTAAAGCAGGATTAAATCCTGTTAAAGTTAACATGGTAGTTATGAAAGGAATTAATGACAGTGAAATATGGGATATGTTCCAGTTTTGTAAAGATACATGTGCAATATTGCAGCTTATAGAACTTTTAAAAACTGAAAACTGTCAAGAATCTGAATTTTTTGATGAATATCACTATGATATACGTGAACTGGAAGATGAGTTAAGTAAAATATCAAATCGTGTGAAAACTCGTAAGTTCATGCAAGATAGAAAAAAATACTTTGTTAAAGGTGGAGAGATCGAAATTGTTAGACCAATGGACAACACAGAGTTTTGTAAAAACTGTACTCGACTTAGAATAACACCAGATGGGAAGATAAAACCATGCCTGCTTAGAAATGATAATTTAGTAGATCTAATAGAACCAATGCGCAAGGGATTTTCAGATGAAGAACTGAAAAAAGTATTTTTAAAAGCAATTGAAAATAGAGAGCCCTATTTTACGGATAAATGCTAAGTAAAAAAATAGTCAGTACTTAGATACCCTCTCAATTGCACTGTACGTGCCAGAACAGAGTTCAATGCAAGTACCGCATTTTATACATTTATTCGTATCAATATTATGTATTTCTTTTTTACTACCTGATATTGCCCCTACAGGGCATGATTTAAAACAGAGCATACATCCCTTACACTTCTCTTCAATAACTTGGTAGTTTATCAATTCTTTGCACAGCAATGCAGGACATCTTTTTTCATTAATATGTGCATCATATTCATTCTTAAAATATTTAATTGTAGTTAATATCGGATTTGGAGATGTTTGTCCGAGTCCACAGAGTGATCCATCTTTAACTCCACCAGCCAACTCCAAAAGAAGATCTATATCGCCAGATTTACCTTTTCCATTAGTTATATCAGTTAAAATATCTAACATTTGTTTGGTGCCGAGTCTACATGGCACACATTTACCACATGATTCGTTCTGAATAAATTCTAAGAAATAATGAGCAACATCAACCATGCAGCTGTTCTGATCCATTACAACCAATCCTCCAGAACCCATGATAGCACCTGCCATGGTCAAAGAATCATAATCGATTCTGGTATTCAAGTATGACTCAGGAATACAACCTCCGGAAGGCCCACCTATTTGTACAGCTTTAAATACACCATCATTGACTATTCCCCCACCAATTTCATTTATGACTTGTCTAAGAGTTGTTCCAAGAGGAACTTCTATCAGACCGGTGTTTTTTACATTTCCAACCAATGAAAATGTTTTAGTGCCCTTACTATCCTCTGTACCATGTTCTACAAACTCTTCAGGCTCTGCCTGCATAATCAGTGATACACTAGCCATGGTTTCCACATTGTTTATAACTGTAGGTTTTCCCCAGAGACCAGAAGTTGTTGGAAACGGAGGCCTTGTACGTGGCATTCCCCTTTTTCCCTCAATAGAAGCGATTAAAGCCGTTTCTTCACCGCATACAAATGCTCCTGCACCTTCTTTTATTTTTATGTCAAAGTTAAATCCTGAACCTAAAATATTTTCACCTAAAAATCCGAGTCTCTTCATTTCAGATATTGCATGTTTCAATCGTTCTAGAGCAAGTGGATACTCTGCTCTGCAGTATATGTATCCCTCATTAGCACCAATAGCATATGCAGCGATTAAAATCCCTTCAAGAACAGAATGGGGATCACTTTCCAGGAGTGATCTATTCATAAATGCACCAGGATCTCCTTCATCAGCATTACAGATCAAATAATTATCATCTTCTTTAGAGTCTACACAAAACTGCCATTTCATCCAAGTAGGAAAACCTGCTCCTCCTCTACCCCTCAAGCCTGACAATTTAACCTTCTCTATAACTTCTTCTGGTTTTAAGTCGAGTGCATTCTTCAATCCATTATACCCCTTCATAGCAATATAATGTTTGATGTTATCAGGATCTATAAATCCACAGTTACGGAGTATCCTACGAATCTGAGGTTTCATAACTGGAATATCAAAGAGCTTAGGAATTCCTTCGACTTGTTTATCACCAAAAGTTCCCAAAGCAGACTCTATCATGGGATTATTATCAATAATATAATCATTTACAAGTTGTTTAGCCTGTTTTGATGTAACATTCCCGTAGAAAATAGCAGGCATTCCTTTTTTAATTATGGTAACTATTGGTTCTAAATAACAAAGGCCTATGCATCCCACATCAATGACTTCAGCCACGACATTACGTTCTTCCAGTTCAGCCTTAAAAGCTGCTGATATCTCTTGGGCTCCAGCAGATTTTCCACAAGTAGCAGAACCCACTAATATTACAGGAGTAGCACCTGAAATTAACGAGTCATACTCTTCTACAGATTCTTTAAATAATTCGTTGAAATTCATTTATTTTACCTTTGATGATTAATATTTTTAAAAAATTGGTACAAAAAATTAGATTTATATCTTTAACTTTCTTTATCCTTAGAATTATTTTTCATTTTAGAGAATATCTTTTTAACATCCGTTAATGTGAGATTAGATTCTACTTCTTCATTTATCATTGCACAAGGAGCCAATGCACAGCAACCTAAACATCCCACAGATTCCAGAGAATACTCCAGATCAAAGGTAACTTCTCCCTCTTTTATATTTAGATGCCTTTCTATCCCTTCAATAATTTGAGGGGCCCCTTTAACATGGCATGCTGTTCCCTTACAAACCATTATATGTTTTTTTCCCACCGGTAGAAACCGAAACTGTGTGTAAAATGTTGCAACACCATATATTTCACTTTCCGGTACTTGGGTAAATTTTGATACCTCTATAATAGAATCTTCCGGTAGATAACCTATATTAGTTTGTATATCTTGTAAAATTGGGATTAATTCTGATTTATTCCCATTAAAAGTTGATAAAATTTCATTTAAACTTTTACTCATTAAAATTCTCCATTTATAAAATTGAATTTATGATTTAAATTTATTGTATAGTTTTTGTATTTTATATACCCCTAACTTAATTGTTAGTTTTACCTATTGTTTTTTATACTCAATAATCAAGAAATAGATACATGAATAAAACTATTAATGATGATCCCACTATAAAAGAATTTCTTTTGAATAGAGATCTGCAACCAAGCACAATCAGATCATATCTGTTTACCATAAATGCATATAGTGAACATATACATCTTAAACCTTATGAATTTATTGAAGAAGCAGAGAAAGAAGAGTATGATCGTATAATGATGCGTAAACGTGCCATAAAAGATCATTTATTGAGTTTTAAACAGTATTTAGCAGCAGAAAAAAATTACAGTCCCCATAACATATCTAAAATGATGACAACAATCAGATCTTTTTATCATGAATTCCAAATTGAATTACCACATATCATTATTAGAAAAAAACCATCTGAGAGACAAACTATAAGTGACATCCCAACTTTTGAACATGTACGAGAAATATTGAAATTGTGCAATAGAAAGTATAGTGCAATAATTACATTAATGTTGTCATCAGGTATGGGTGCAGGAGAAGTTCTGAGCTTAAATTATAGTGATTTTTTAAATTCTATCAAGATCTACTTAGATATACCAATAAATAAGATGGTTGATGTAGAGGTATTGAGAAATAAACTACTAGAAATTAAATTACAAGATAACTTAATTATTGGAACTTGGAATGTAAGACGAAAAAAGACTAATATGGATTATGTAACATTTAGTAGTCCAGAATCCATTATATATATTTTAGAATATTTAATTCAAAGTCCACCTAAAGATCTTGAAAGTCCTTTATTTAGAATTGCAAGAAATTCAAATACTGGATTAACTTATGGTACTTTAAATATGAAATTTGCTAGAATAAATGATGAACTAGGGTATGGTAGGGTAGGAAGGAATCGATTCTTTCATAGTCATACACTTAGAAAATTATTTGCAACAACACTCTATAAACAGAAACTACAACAATTAACTGTAGATTGGTTCTTAGGACACAAAATAGACCCCATTACAGAAGCTTATTTTAAATCAGATATAGATACTTTAAAAGACCAGTATCTTACTTGCATAAAAGATTTATCTATTGAAGCAGTTGAAATAAGACACCTAGAAACTGAAGATATAAAAAAATTGGAAGCTTTAAAAAGTTCTGAAGTTGAAAACCAAAGACGTATAAGTCAATTAGAACAGGAATTACAGGAACAGAAACAAACTAAGGAAAAAGTAGATAAGCTTGAAGCTATAGTACAGAACTTTTTAAGCAAAGAATTAGAGAAAGACCTTAAAAAGGAGTAAGATGATACCATTTTTAATTTTGTATCATCTGAAGAATTAACTATTGATCTCCTTACATAGCCAAATCTGGTTCATCAACCCACTTATTATTATAATTTACGGCAATATCATCTTTTATACCTAATACATTTTTAAATTTTTTAAGTGGTGGGGTAGTATAGTTCATGAAAAGTTTAAAAAATTCCATAGAATCTTGTTCATCACTCAAAGCTAACGCAAAGGTCTGTTTCAAGAACTTGTAATTTTCATGTGTATTTACAAAAAACAATATCCTATGAAATATCCTGTTAGTTTCGTCCAACGACTTTGTTATTGGTTCAGAAATATTTAATTCATTTAAATACTGTTCTGAGGTATAAGAAGTCTCAGCATTGTATAAAGTGAATTTTCGAGTTTCGTCACCTATAATTATATTTTTTTCTTTTTGATCAAATTTACTAATTTTATTAAATTCATCTAATGTTAACCCTTTAAGCTGCCATAAGACAGAATTTGGATACTTATTGAACTGTTCTTTATGCATTTTTATTTCCTTCTTTAAACCAGTTATAATCACAGAATATGCACGATGACTATGACGTGGATCATATTCCTTTTGGAATGCTCCCATAAACACTCTGTCTAAATTAGATACAAATGGGCTATGGCTTGGACCTATATATAAATTTAAACTTCTATCCAAATCATCTTCAGCACATTTTATCCCTTCATTGAGGGGTAATGATACAACCTTTGCACGTACATTATCATAGAAATCTCTATCTTGCTTTTGATATTGTTCGAATTTCTTTTTAAAAGTGTTTTTAAGTTTAGTCTTTGCGCTTTCTCTTTTTGAAATGTCATTTGAATCCATCTGATTTAACAATGCAAGTATTTGTATTTGTTCTGATTTGATCCAATCCAATATCACCCAATCTTGCTTAAATGATTGTCTCCTATCTTTATCCGGGATATGATCAGGGAAATCGTATCCTAATATTGCAATAGCGTTTTCGTTTAATAATTCCATTACTGCTTCATAAAATGAATGTTCACTCCATTTAGGTTTATTAATATATTTATTGTCTTTGAGGTTTTTTATACTATGGGATGATTCTTTAAGGCACTTTTCAATTTTTGACTTGTATAATTCTTTTAATGTCATAAGATCTCCAACATTTATTCTTCTATGGGATTATTTTGGGTTTTGTTGTTAATAAATGTTAATGTCATGGGATAACATTACTTGAATTAATAAACTAAAGGAGATGATTAATTTGAGAGTATCTAAAACTTGTTCATTGGAATTAGAAGACCTATCCAAGATCCAGAAAAGAATAGAAGAGGGAGAATTTACTACATTCAGTGAATTTGTCCAATATGCAATTAAAAACGAACTAAAAAGTAAGGAATTAAATAAGGAGTGATAAAATGTCAGATGAATTTAATACTTTACTTAAAAAAGCTTATCACAGTTTCCAGGGACGTGACGATATACCGTTGGAAATGATCAAAGAATACCTAGAAATTGAAGGAATTGATGTTAATGAAGAATACAGCAATAAAGGAGGTTAAATATGGGAAATTACACGAAAGGGCTATTATTACTTAATACTGAAGAAGATACTTTAAATAATGATTCTAAGGCAGATAAGACAAATCAAATATTTATTTGTAAAGTTCATGATGATATAGGGGATGAATGTTACAGGGTTCAAGGTTTTATGTGTTCAACCACAATGAATAATGAATCCTCTGATCTCCTGAATTTTGCCGAACTCATCTCTGAACTCCATATTGACCGGGAAGATAGTTCTGAGATCCATGCAGAAATGGAAATAGACTCTTGTAATATACTAGGTGCAACTTTTGGAGATGGGCCAGCTGAAGATGATTCTGTTCCATCTGAAATACTAGGTGCAACTTTTGGAGATGGGCCAGCTGAAGATGATTCTGTTCCATCTGAAGAGAATATATGTAAAGCACTTCAACAATGCGATCTTAAATATAGGGCTATCATCCTACTCATGTCCAGTTCAGGTATGGGTTCAGGAGATATCCGTGGACTAACGTTTGGAGATTTTATAGATGCTATAAGTGATTATATAGGCGATTATATATTTAATTCAGTTCAAATCGGTGCTATGATGGAGGATTATGAAAATCTTGTAGGAACTTGGAGTATCCACAATGAAAAAACTGGAAAGAGTTACTACACATTTTCAACTCGGCAGAGTATCATGGCTATAATATCTTATTTACACGAAAGAGAATTAAAAGATGACATAACCCTAATTAGAGGAGATGTGTTATTTGAAAATTGCGGGAAAGAAATTTCGGCGATTTCTTTTACGAAAAATTTTCAGATGATCAATGATACAGCCATCTTAGGATTCTCAGGAAGACAAAGGTACTTAAAATCTCATGCACTTAGAAAATATTTTGTGTCTACATTACTCAAAAATGGTATATCACAAATAATAATTAATTGTTTTTTAGGACATGATAAAAACGGTATTAATGCCAAATATTTCCAATTTGAGCCATCAACCTTGAAAGAAGAATATTTGGGAGTGGTTGAAGAGTTGAGTATTGTAAATGATGGGTATAATCCGGGATTACACGAAGAAGTAGATATCAATTGAAATTTGGACTATAAATTGGTTGTTAGAGTGTCAGGAGTCGATAAATGATGTTAGGAGAGTTGAATGAATTATTTAAAGAAGCATATAACAGTTTCAAACGAGTGATGACTCACAAGATACCGTTAGAAATGATCAAAAAATACTTGGAAATTGAAGGAATTGATGTTAATGAAGAATATCGCAGAAAGGAAGGTAGATAATATGATAGAATGTGATGAAAAGGTGGATATAGGATTAATAGAATCTCATTTTGAAGATAAAGCAAGAATGCTTACGTTTAGTGGTATGCAACCAGAACAAGTTATGGACTTGAAATTTGGAGAGTTCTGTTTGTTAATTAACTTACAAAATGTAAAGTCGGAAATATCGAGAAAACAGGAAGAAATCATAAGTACTCAAAAATTAATTATCAAAAATTACGAGGGAATTGTAGAAGCAGTTAGAAAGATAGTTTAGTCATTTATAGCATACAACTTGAAGTTATTAGTATTGTGGAGGAGGTGATTGGAATAAAACCAGCTATATGGTCGATCTTAAAGCTGTTTTAAAGTCAGATGTCTTTTAGGTGATGACGAAGATGTTAATCGAATATCAGGTAACCATTACAGATTGAAGGAATCGATGTTACTGAAGAATACGACAATTGAGGAGGTTAAATATGAAAAATTACACGAAAGAAATCTTATTACTTAATACTGAAGATGATTCTGTTCCATCTGACATGCAAGGTGCAACTTTTGGAGATAGGCCAGCTGAAGATGATTCTGTTCCATCTAAATCTGACATAAGAAAAGAACTTCAAAATTCCAATTTAGAAGAACGAGCTATCATCCTACTCATGTCCAGTTCCGGGATGGGTAAAGAGGAAATTAGTAGCTTAACAGTTAAAGATTTTTGTTCTGCTGCACTATGGGGTGAGGATGTGGAAAAATCTGATATGATTAAAATCGCAGAAAATTTGGAATACCTTGAATATTATTACCATAAAAATATAATCGGAACTTGGTTTCTCAAGAAACAAAAAACAGGAAATGAATATTACACATTTTCAACTAATGAAAGTGTTAAAGCTATATTAGATTATTTAATTCAAAGACAACCAAAAAACGGTCTTATTAATGGAGAAGAAGTGTTGTTTGAAAATTTTGGAATTAAAAAATCGGAAAAATCTCTACACTTCAAAGCTCATTCACTACAGAAATATTTTGTATCTAAACTCCAAGAAAACGGTCTATCTCCATATGAGATAAACTGGTTTTTAGGAAATCAAGCAGAATGGGAAAATGACTTGTTCTTGATGAGAGAAGAATATTTGGAAGCGGTTGAAGATTTAAGCATAGAAAAATTTAAACTCCAAACGATACCCCAAGAATATTATTATGATTTGAAATATGAATTGCAAAATGAAAAGTGTAAAACAAAAAAATTTGAAGATATTATTGATGAACTATATGAATTAAATGATATCATTGCTAATGAAAAATTAACCAAAATACTGGGGAATTTGGAAGAAATAATAGATGGATCATATTATCTTTAAACGAGCTGAAGATTAGAAGATATTGGCGTGATTTAATAAGAATTTTGAACATTTAAAAAATAAAAGGAAAAATAGGGAATTCATTTTACGGAGCGTGCAACTACATAAAAATAGCCCTGATACTAGTTGGTTATTTTTACGTATATATGTTTCCCCTTAGTGTTAACTAGGCATATGAACCTCTATTCTCCTAATTATTAAATTTAAAAGGTTTAATTCAAAATTAACAGTTAAACACTCTGGAAATAATCAAGAAATACTTGGAAATTGAAGGAATCAACCAGAATATAACAACAATTATGGTGAATATAATATGTATAAAAAAAGAAAGAACTTTCGCAAGCAGAGGAGTTACACTTATGAATAGTGAAAACTCTAATCTCCTTGATTTTGACGATCAAGATACTAATGATTTAAATTTCGATAATGAAATTCTAGAACCTAATTATTATTCGTTGGAATCTGATAAGGAAGGAGATCAATACCTCAAAGTTGAATATCTACCAAATTCAGAGTTGTACAAATATAATATTGTTAACTCTTTTGGTAAGGAACGAGAACCAGTAGAATCAGATTTAATCCTTAGCCATGTAAACAGTATTGAAAATCTTAATGAGGATTTATCAGCTAAGTTAATGAATGCATTCATTCGAAAACCCGGGATAAGAGAGTATAATATCATATCTGTGGCAGAAGACCTAATAGAAATACCCATAGAACAAACCAACATCCTTCAATATCGTAATACATCACAATTAATAGAATTAGGTCGTAGAACATTGGAGAGTATGGAAGGGGATTTTAGCAATCGTGCAATAAAGATTTTTGACAAGTTACACCCTGGTAATGGTACAAACATATTCATAGGATGGTTAGCTTCATTATCAACTGTAATGGGAAGTCCTATTATAGTTATTGTTAAAGGTGATCCAGGGACGGGTAAAACAGAGATAACAGTAATAATTATAGAGTCTATCCCAAGGGACCATGTCATAAAACGTAACAATGCTACAGAATCATCATTATTTGGTAGGGCTAATTTTGAGGGCGAAAACTATCTGGATAAGAAAATATTATACCTTGGAGATCTTGGAGACAGGCAGGCAATGTCCCATACTGCGGCGTATAGGAAGTATATTCGAATACTTGTGAGTGATGGTGAAGTATCTCGTGAGTTGTCTGATGTTAACAAACCTAAAGAAGGTTCTAGGGAAGTCTTAGATGAAAAACTTACAGGCAAACCATCAATGATTTACAGTACTGTTAGGGATGGTGAGATAGAACAGCAAGAGACAGATAGGGCTATTGAACTCACTCCTAATCTATCTAAAAAATCAATGATATTAAAAATTATTTTATTGTGTGAGGATCCTACTGCTGAATTAACAAAGGAACTTAAATCTTTTAGAAATGAATGGATGCCTAAGCTTCAGGGTGTGTTTGAGTATCTTAGATCATCACCTCAAAAGGTTTTATTACCATGGGATTTAACGAAGGAAGAGTATGGGTTAAGGGATGTTAAAATAGTAGCTTCAATCACAAGAAAAATAGCTTTGGTTAATCAAAACACGCGTGAAAGGATTGGAGATTATATTATGGCTGCCCATTCTGATATTGTCTTGGCTTTAACCTACGTTCAAGATGGTGGATTAGAACGTTCTAGGCTTCAACAAGTCTATGATGAATATGGCACAATAAAATCATTTACTAGGGATGATTTAGCAGCAATATTCCCAGATAGTTATGACGGGCCTCAAGGTGGGAAATCAGCTCATAGGGCAATTTTAAAACCTGCTTTAGAGAACTTTGATTCAGATAATATACCATTAGTATATGAAGATAAAACTAGTATACCATACCTGTATTATTTTAGACGTGAACCCTCCAATGAAATCAATTTTAAAGTGCCTAAAGAAGATTATAATTTGTTAGAAGAACAATATCCCAATCTACCATGGGAAGAATATCATAATCGGGTGAATGGAGGTAAAATTTAAAGTTGATGAAGTAAGGTGCACTCATATGATAATGTACTTTAAATGTACTATTAATGTACCGCCCAAAAAGGTGAGTACACTCTCTTTTTTTAAAATTAAGTTATAATATGTATCATATTTTATACAAGTACATTATACTCCAAAAATATACAATTGAACTTTTTTTTATATTTGATAAATGGTTTGAGGAATACTTAGACCAATTACCTAGAAATAATAATAGGCACTCCTAACGTCTTAATCGATAAATAGGAGATTTAAATCAATAATTGGTTAGTACATCTTATGTACATACTAGGTACAATCTTCAATACACTGTACCTAGGCAAATGAGTCTAAAAAAATATCGTGATTATAAAGTGATATTTAAGATTAAATAGGAATAATGCAGAATAACACGGTTAGGTATGTAGGATTAACTTTTCACTGTTGCGTTACAGTATTTGTGTAGGATGTTAATGGGCACATTTCAACTTAACTCATATACTGATGCCCAATTTTAACAAATATTTTTTAAATGGCATGTTTGAATTGTGATTGTAGAAGTATATGCACTGATTTCTGCGATTATTAATCGACAATATGACATTACAAACAGTTAAGGAGTGGATATTAGATGGTAACTAAGAAAAAAACAGGTAATAAAAAGCCGGTAAGTCGGGGTAAATTAACGCCTCAAATAGAAGCTGATATCGTCGAACTCATCAAAGCGGGTAACTACGTTGACCATGCGTGTTCAACGGTAGGTATACACAAATCAACCTACTATGACTGGCTAGCAAAAGCGAAGGCAAGTACCCGATATAATAAATATGTCCGCTTTTCCGACGCAGTAGAAAAGGCTCAGGGTTGGAGTATTGCACGTGATGTCGCGATCATTACTAAGGCCAGTGAAAAATATTGGCAGGCTGCTGCTTGGAAGTTGGAGCGTAAACATCCTGATAGGTTTGGTAGGCAGCGTGTCGATGTTCAGGTGACTGGTAAGATTGATGCTACTGTGACTCATATTACGAAAAGTGATCAGGAAGTTATTAGAGAGGCGTTAGGTTTGGTGGCTCAGTCTGCTAAACAGGAGATAGAATGTGAAGATGAAGTGGATTTCGTCTAATAAAATCCATTCATAACATTTTAATTGGTGATAGAACCAGATTTAACCAATTACAAGTAGAACTATGTTATCCATTCACGGAATTTCTTCGCTTCCTGTCTTCTGGAATTAAATATAATTTCATATAACACTGATTCTTTAAGCCAATCTCTCTGAGAATTGTTAATTAATTTTAAATTTATTAAGTCATCCTATAGTGATCGTTTTAAATCCAACCTCTCTGAATCGTCCATCGGACTTATGCATTGTATTATGCTTGATTCTTTAATCCCATACACTTCATTGGTACCCATTTACGAAATTTCTTAGCTTCGAGTTTATGTGAACTAAAAATCAACACGTAAATCCCACTTTCAGTAACAAATAACTCGCCACGATTATTTAATTTTCGGAAGTTGGTTAAACCAACATCTGAATTTTTAAGTAAAACTCTTTCATCTTCATCCATATTTGTCAGATGAAACCTGACTGTTTCCCTTTCCATTCCTAAACATGCACCTACTTCGTAAGGATTGAATAACGGTTGATTATCCAACATCACTGTTCCAACATTTTGATTCTCAAATTCCAATACATTGTGCAAACTTTCATAAATTCTGCTTTCTGTCACACAATGTTTCATCACGATTAGCATGGAAGTTTAATATTATCTGTTTTTAGTAGAGGACTGCTTAGCAACCTTTATATCCTATAGCGACCATATAATAGAGTATGGACTTAGAAAAGTCTTATAAAATTTAGGTTTGGGCTGTTGGCTTGAAATGGAATTACAAACTGGATTTGAACTCACATTAAACTATTAAAAAAATTTGATTAAATTGGGAGTATAATATGAATGAAAGTGGCGTAGGGGAGTTAGAGAATATTACAAATATTTATTTTATAGGTTCAGTAGAATCTGGTACCGTTAAAATAGGTAAAAGCAGTGATCCTGAAAAGAGATTAGCAGGACTACAAACCGGAAATTCAAATAGACTATTCCTATATGGAGTTATAAGAGATGTAAACGAATATTATGAAAACAAGTTACACAAACGGTTTGAAAATATACGACTAGAAGGGGAATGGTTCAAACTAACAGATGAACTAATACAATTCATAGTAAGTAAAACGAGCAACGGTAAAACTAAAACAAGATCTAATATTAAACCTGACCCATTAGATGTTGAAATTAATAAAATAGTCAAATCTAAAAAAACCGGTAATATGGATTTTAGAGAAACTTATCGGAAATGGGCTACTAGAGCATATCTGATCTCAAAGGATAAATCGTTAAGACGTGAACTCGAAAGTAAAGGAATTTATGTGAGTGGATCAGGAGGGATGTGGTTTTATCCTGACCCTCATGCAGACTTAAAAGGAGTACAACATGCCCACTATATTGGCCCTGACACAGTTTTAGATACTGAAAGTAAGAAAAAGTGGGATACAAAGTGGACTTCAATGCATGAAAAAGATTCTAAGATCTGGAAGAATATCAAATTCTCCAGAGGCTATTCACATATAAACTCATCTAAAGACGGGGATCTTAAAGTGAACACAATTACAACATCAATTCCAGAAGGGAACGTCCCAGTAATCATTTACAATAGATGGCTATATGATGCAAGCTGTTGTGATTAATTTGGCAATCTTAACATATAATTTTGGTATTAAAACTGTTAATAGAAATAAACAAGTAATTATAAGGATATTAAATAATTAAACTTATTTTTTTACTTTGAGCCAAATTATAATTCAATGTTTAACCTTATAATTAGTCCAAATAAAACTGAGAATATAAATATTTATAAATTCTTTTTCAACAGAATCATTATTTGTTTAGTTACAATAACAAAATTTAACCATAGATATAATTGTAGATAGTCATAAGAGACAAATTTTATTAGGAATAATTAATTAAAAAACATTTTTCATTCTAATCTTGGGGGTTGGAAATATTTATAGAACGGATTAAATCTTTTTTGAACACCTTTAAATCTAATAAAAGTCATTTAATGTTATTTACAATTGTTTGTATGGGTTTAGTAGTTATTTTTTCTTATGGAGTAGGTACTGTTTCAGCAGCGAACGCATCCACCATTTATGTTAGCACTCAGGGAAACGATAGTTGGGATGGTTTGAATTCATCATGGATTAGTGATACAAACGGGCCGAAAGCAACAATAAAAAATGCCACAGGCACTGTTACCTCTAATGGAACTGTCCACATAGCACAAGGAACCTACAACGAAAACAACATCACCATCAAAACCAACATGACGATCATAGGTGAAAGCCAACAAAATACCATTATAAATGGGAAACACAATAATACAATATTTTTCATTACTTCTGGAGTGAATTTTTCCATAAGTAATTTAACATTAACTAACGGTACCAGTAATTCTAACGGTGGTGCGATCGATACTTATGATATTGACTATACTAAATTTGGTATTTTAACCGTTAATAAATGCATTTTTACAAATAATACTGCACTTGGTAGTGATGGTGGTGCTATCTACAATAATAATGGTGATACTTTGATCATTAATAACTGTAGTTTCATCAATAACACTGCAAATTATGGTGGTGGTGCTATTTGCAATGATGGTGGTACTTTGATTGTGACAGGGTGTACGTTCACAAATAACACTGTACCTGATGCGGGAGGTGCTATCGCCAATTATGATAATTCCACTGTAACTGACAGTACTTTCACAAATAATAATGCATTAAATGGTGGTGCCATATCAAACGCTTTTGGTACTTTAACTCTAACAAATAGTAGTTTCACAGATAACACTGCACCCTATGGCTTAGGTGGAGCTATTTCTAATGAATATGGATATATGACCATATCTGGATGTATTTTTACAAATAACACTTCAAATGGTGATGGTTGGGGTGGTGCTATTTTTAATAGTTATGATAATTTGACTGTAACTGGAAGTACTTTCACAAATAACACTGCATCAGAGGGTGGTGCTATTGAAAATTATCTGGGTACCTTGAGTGTAATGGGTAGCAATTTTACGAATAACACTGCATCAGAGGGTGGTGCTATTTTAAATTTTGACACTTACAATATTGTTATTAATATTAATTTCAACAGGTTCGTTGGTAACATAGGAGAATATGGTAGTGCTATCTATGACAATGGGGGAAATGTAAATGCTTCTGATAATTGGTGGGGGTCCAATAACCCTTCTAGTTTGTTATATTACCGTAATGTGAATATAGCACCATTTTTGATTATGACAATAACATCCAACCCCACATCTATTCTTAGTTATTCTAATTCAACTATTACTGTTGACTTAATGCATGATAGTTTCGGAAATCTTGTAAATAGCACAATACTCGAGGGTATACCAGTGACTTTTAACACAACATTAGGAACAATAAATAGCTCTTCTGAAATAATTAATTCATGTGTTCAAACCAATTTGAATAGTGGAATAGGATTAGGATCTGCTGAAATTTCTGCGAGCATGGACAATCAAACTGTACAAACATCAGTACAAATAGAAAATATCATACCAACAGTTACAAATAATCCTCTAGGAGGATTGTTTAATTCTACTCAAAATGTAGTATTAAACATGAGTGAACCCGGAACGATTTATTATACAACCAATGGAACCACACCAACCATATCGAGCACAAAATATATTTCTCCAATACCTATAACCTCTAACACAACATTAAAATACATTGGAATAGACTTAGAAGGTAATATATCATTAGTATATACTGATACTTATACGATCGATACTACACCTCCAAACGTAACAGCAAGCCTTCCCAGTGGAATTTACAATACAAACGAATCAGTAACATTAAATGCCGCTGATAATTTAGATCCAAACCCGGTAATAAACTACAGCATCAATAATGGGACAACATGGAGCTCTACAGCCAACAAAATTACATTCAACCTTAATGAAGGAATTAATAATGTAATGTTCTACAGTGTAGATGCAGCTGGCAACCAAAGCCCAACACAAACAGCAACATACACAATCGATACAATTCCACCTACAATTAATATAAATAATCCTTTATCTACCTATGTTCATGGTGTTGTACCTGTAAATGCAACTGCCAGTGACAATATGAATGTGACACAAGTTGTTTTCACTATTAGTGCAGGTAACACGTATACGGATACAAATGGAGTAAATGGTTGGACATATAACTGGAATACAACCACACTTCCAGATGGAACCTATAACATAACTGCTACGGCTTATGATGAAGCAAATAATACCCAAAACCAGACCATATCTGTTATAGTAGATAATACACCACCAAACGTAACAGCAAGTCTTCCAAATGGTACGTACAATATTACCCAAGTGACTCTAAATGCAACTGATAATTTAGACGATACTCCAATAATTTATTACAGTACTGATAATGGCAATACATGGAAAAATCAAACTAATATGGTTATATTAAATCTAAACGAAGGATTGAATAATTTAGAGTTCTATGCTGCAGATGCTGCAGGTAATCTATCACCTACTTACAGTGAGATTTATACTGTTATCCCAACAGCTAGTGCTAATATTGCAGGAGGATTGTATAATTCTACACAAATAGTTGCTTTAAACATGAACGAAGCCGGTACTATCTATTACACAACAGATGGAACTACACCTACTTTTAATAGTAACAGATACGTTTCTCCATTGAGCATAACATCTAATACGACTTTAAAATACATAGCCATGGATTTGTTAGGTACTCAATCACCAGTATATACTGAGGTGTATACGATCGATACTGTTCCACCAACAGCTAGTAATAATCCAACTGATGGATTATATAATTCTACGCAAGTCGTTACATTAAATATGAACAAACCCGGTACAATCTACTATACCACAGATGGAACTACACCTAATACATCTGACACCCCATATACTTCTCCCATTACCATAAATACTAAAACTACATTAGAATATCTTGCAATTGATTTAGCTGGTAATAAATCACCAGTGTACACAGAGATATATACTATTGCTCCATTTGTTATTGCTAGTCCAACTAGTGGATTATATAATTCAACACAAGAAGTTACATTAAATATGAGCGAACCTGGTACAATCTACTATACCACAGATGGAACTACATCAACCACATCTAGCTCAGAATACACTTCTCCAATAACCATAACTACAAACACAACTTTAAAATTCCTTGCGATAGACTTAGCAGGTAACAAAGCTCTTTTCAACGACATTTATGATATTATCCCTTCAGTTATCGCTAGTCCATCTAGTGGATTATATAATTCTACAAAATCAGTTTCTTTAATCATTAGCGAGCCTGGCACGATTTATTACACCACAGATGGATCTACTCCAACTGTATCAAGCACAATATATACTTCTTCTATAACAATAAATTCAACCACAACATTGCAGTACATGGCAATAGATTTGGCCGGTAACAAGTCACCAGTATATACAGATTCCTATACAATTGATACCACACCACCAACAGCAAGTGCAAACATACCAAGTGGGCTTTACAACACTACAAAATCAGTATCTTTAAACATGAGCGAAGCAGGAACTATCTATTACACTACAGATGGAACCACACCAACAGCTAACAGTACCAAATATACAAATCCCATCTCAATTAACACATCAACTGTCTTAAATTATTTGGCAGTAGATATGGCAGGTAATCAGTCCCCAGTATATACAGATTCCTATACAATTGATACCACACCACCAACAGCAAGTGCAAACATACCAAGTGGGCTTTACAACACTACAAAATCAGTTAGTTTAAACATGAGCGAATTTGGTACGATCTATTACACTACAGATGGAACCACACCTACATTTAACAGTAACCGATATAATTCTCCCATAATTATAGCATCTAACACAACTTTAGAATATTTAGCAATAGATTTAGCTGGAAATCAATCCCCTGTATACACTAATACCTATACAATCGACACTACAATACCTACAGCTAACGTAACCCCATCAGGCGGATTATATAACACTACCAAAATAGTTAAATTATCAATGAGTGAACCTGGAACGATTTATTATACATTAAATGGCACTACACCTACGATGGCAAGTGCCACATATAATGGTGCAATTACAATAAATTCAACTACAACATTGCGGTATTTATCAGTAGATAATGCTGGCAATAAATCGCCGGTTTACACACAGACTTACACCATTGATACGATTCTACCTACAGCCAGTAATAATCCAACAGGTGGATTATACAACACAACAAAAAGTGTTACTTTAACTATGAGCGAACCCGGAACAATCTATTACACCACAGATGGAACTACACCAACCACATCTAGCTCAACATGCACAAATCCAATAACCATATCATCAACCACAACTTTAAAATATCTGGCAATAGACTTAGCTGGTAATCAATCTCCAATTTATACAGATACATACACAATTGACACAATACCACCAACCGCTGGTGTAAATCCCACAGGAGGACTTTACAATACTACAAAAACAGTAACATTATCAATGAATGAACCTGGAACAATCTATTACACCACCAATGGAACAATACCAACCACATCAAGCAACTTATACACTAATCCTATATCTATAACTATTACAACTACTTTGAAATATTTAGCAATAGATTTAGCAGGTAATAAATCACCAATTTACACACAAACCTACACCATTGACAAAACAATACCAACAGCATCAGCCACACCTACTGGAGGTTATTATAATATTACTCAAAATGTTACATTAAAGATGAGTGAAAATGGAACGATTTATTATACAATCAATGGAACAACTCCAACTACCACAAGTACTAAGTATAGCACACCGGTCATTATTAGTTCTACAACTGCTCTAAAATACTTGGCTATAGATTTAGCAGGTAATAAATCACCAATTTACACACAAACCTACACCATTGACAAAACAATACCAACAGCATCAGCCACACCTACTGGAGGTTCATATAATAATACACAAAGTGTAACTTTAAAGATGAGTGAATCTGGAACCATTTATTATACACTTAATAGTACTACACCTACTACTTCAAGCAGTAAATACAGTAAACCATTAGTTATATCTTCTAATAAAACTTTGAAATATTTTGCAATGGATTTAGCTAAAAATAAATCTATAATTTACACCCAAATTTATAAAGTAAATGATACAACTAACCCCACTGTCTCAACTAGTCTAGTAGGTGGATATTATAATACTACCAAAACTGTGACCTTAAAATTGAGCGAACCAGGAACCATTTATTACACACTTAACGGTACAACACCAACAATCACCAGTACTATATACACTGCACCTTTGAATATTACAAAAAGCTGTATACTGAAATATTTTGCTGTAGACAGTGTGAATAGAAAATCGTCAATTTATACTCAGAATTACACAATAGATAAAGTCGCACCTATTGTATCTTCAACTTCCCCAATTAATAACGCAACAGGAGTATCTTTAACATCACCTATAACGATCAAATTCAGTGAAAACATCATAGCAGGAGCTAATTATGCAAATATATATATTAAAAACCTAACCACAGGCGTAATAGTAGGTATAACTAAAACAATATCTGGAAATACATTAATCATCAAACAAACCAGTAATAGAATAAAAAATGATACATATGAGGTAATACTACCTTCGGCAGCAATTAAAGACAAAGCTAACAATAATTTAGTTTTGACATATTCATTCAAATTCAAAACGGGATAGAAATATTTGGGTGGGAAAAATAGCTGTATACATCAAAGATTAGATTGTAAATGGCCACATTCTCACAATAATGAGTTAATAGCAAGATAAGTAAAAGAGGATTAAAAGAGAAAATATGGAAAATATAATAAAAGTAATAATGGTCTTGGGAGTAGTTTTGAGTTTAATAGGTGGGGTATCAGCAGTTAACCCACCATCACATAGCAGTGTAACAGACGTACAAGGTAACACTACAACAGTATACGATAACAGCTACATCTTAGCAACCGGCGCACCTAAAATTGGTAAGGTCGCATGGACATGGAACTACATGAAAACCATAACACAAGGTAACACTAAAATCGTAGAGGGAACATCAGCAGTTGGAAAAGTAGTTAAATTTAACGGTAAAACCTCGACAGTATTAGTCGTATGTACACAATACTACTACAAATACGTTAACGATAAATTAGTTAAAACAACTATAACACATAATCAAGATATGTGGTCACCTACAACTATATTCAACCGTGTATTTACTAAGGTTGGTAATAAAACAGTTGAAACCATGCAGATGAGTAGAATAAATGCTGAATAAAAAATCTGGAAGATTAGAATATGCCCAGTCCTAAGTGCGAAAACAGAATTAACATATATGTGAAACCGATAACAGTAAAGAAACATGGTTTTGAGAGATTGTGGATATATGTTTACTACCTATAAACGTGAGGATTATCGAAAATGAGCTACAAGGAAATATTTATCTTAAATAGGAAAACATCAATTTTCCATAGGATATTCTACCATAACCCAACTGAAGACGGTAATCTGTAATCAACAATAACCACCACAGCACTTGGAAGGGATATACCAGTAGTTATTTATAAAGGCATGGTCTTTGCTGCTAACCCCTGATAAACCTGTTGGAGTGTAAATCAACACAAGAAAGTGAGGAGTTCCATATCCTCCTTTTTTTTTATTTACAGCTTTCTATATATCTATAGAAAGTTTTTAGGTTGCTTTTAACTAAGTAAATTGTGGATATGATTGTCATTCAGTTTAGTAAACCAATTCATAGAATAATTAAGTTAAGGATCATTTTGATCTTTAAATGTTCGATGAATGATCGTTATGATCCATAGATCAAATGATCGTTAAATGATCCATAAATGATCGTTATGATCCATAAATTTTTATTTTATAAGTTCATATCTTCGAGTTTTTTTGGGTCCAACTTTTTCCACGAGATTTTTCGATACGAGATCGTTTAAATCCCTTTTGAGGGTTCCAACAGACTTCATTGGAATGATAAGTTGAGAGTATTCATTAGTTGATATACTGCCTTCTTTATACAGATATACCATGGCTTTGATCTGTCTCTCATTGAGCCCCAGTCCTCTAAGCGAATCTTCATGATAATCTTTAAACATGTATAAAGAAAATCCACCAAACTCTTCTTTAAAATCAGGTTCAGGAAGTCCAACTTCCTTTAAAGAATTTAGCATACGTCCAATTCCTGATCCATAAACCTCAACTAATCCGGATTTAGAAAAAATATCTGCGATAAGGGGGTTTCGAGTATGAGAAGGATGGGGCAGTTTAAGTTCTTCAACTGTGAGCCCTCCAAAAAGTCCTCCGGGGTTAAAAAACCATATTTGATCCTCAGATATCTTGATCTGTGTCTGTATGACATATTTGAAATAGTCTCGATGAACTATGGAATTTAACAAAGCTTCGCGTATTGCATCTAAGGGGTAATCCCAAATATCTTCCCTAGTTAATTCGTCTTTAATTTTATATTCGACATATATTAAATTTTTAATAGCTTGTTCTGCTTCTTTTACTTGATTAAATAAATTACCCTTAATGATTCTGTCTGAAATACTAATATCATCTTTAAATTTTATTACTCTAACCAAAGCGTTTGTAAAGTATTTTTGAGGATTTTTACCAAATAGAATTATGGCCGCATTAGTAAGTTTACCATCGATTAATAAGTTAAGCCTTAGGAGTATCTCTGATATGTCATCTGTTTCATCAGCAGGCATCCGACCTGTCTTGACAGCACTGGCAACGAATTTCTTAACAGACTCCTCATCTATTTCGTCTAAACTATAATCATTAGTAAGTCCATCCCAATTGCTTCCACGTAAGAAAAATTCTCTCAATTCATCTCCTAAAATACCAGTCGTAGTAGTTCCAACCCGTTTATAATATTTACCGTTAAAAGATATTGGATTAGAACTTTTTTCTACTTCTATCATCAAAATCGTCTTTCCTTCCCATTCAAAACAGGACATAACAGGATGAATTCCCATTTTATCTACAATTCTGTTAGTAATAGTTCGAACTGGTTCATCTGAACAATCAAAACCAACTATATCTCCATCATCAGTAACACCACAGAATAGTGAACCGCCAGTAGTGTTTGAAAATGCCGATATAGTTTTATATCCATTTTCGTTCATTACTTCCTTAAATTCTACGTTTGTACCTTCACCGTCTTTTAAAATAGAAGAAAAGTTCATATAAAAACCCCATTTTTAAGTTGGCCAGTAAATTTTAGTTAGCGGAACCAGTGATCTAGCTTCCGTATCGAATTTGTCATAATATTGAATTATTAGATTCACAAGCATGTCAGCATCAACTAGAGTTACAGGATTATTAGATCTTTCAGCTTCATATTTTGCTTCTTTGCTATATCCTCCGGATGATACGTATAATCCTTTATCTCCAGGTCTCATTCCTCCTGTAAAACTTCTAATTTCCGGAGAGCCCATTTGTCCCTTGCGATGTTTGACTTCTACTACTATTCTAGGTTCACTTAATCCTAAACCATCAGGAGATGCGAGAATATCACGCCCACGGTCAGGTCCTTTTGCTGATACTATGGTTTTATAACCCATGCCACGAAGTACTCCTGCGACTAATTCCTGCATTTCTTCCCAATCAAGCTCTAATATTTTATCTTTAATGAATTCATGTGATTTAGAGGCTATTTCATCCTTTAAAATAATAAGTTCATCATCTTCACTTTCAGGGGTTTCTTCTGGAGTTTTATTCCCAGTTAAAGCATTAAGAATTTCATTAGCCGCATCAGAATTAATTTCGAAGATAGCTTGTATTGCTCCTAAAGTGTTTTTAGTTGAAGTTGAAAGAATATCTCGGTTAACTTCTCCAAACCATTTAACATTTCTAGTGTCACAGTATTCTAAAAGATTTTCTGGGTAGAATTTATCATCATAAAAATAATCAGAATTAATTTCACCAACTAAATATACTCTGTTTTGGGGGTCATATGAAACTACATTATCTCCTTTTTGGAATTCAAAGCGGAATTTACTAATCTGAGATGCAGCTATACTAATTTGGCCTGCTTTTCGTTCAGGAAACTTCTCCTTAACAAGCTTTTTGATTTCAGAAGCATCATGAACAGCACTGAGATCTCCAATTTCCCAACCAATAACAATCCTATTTTCATTCTTAAACCTATCTATAAGAAAGGCACCTTCACCTGCTCTAACCATCCACATCTTATTGGTCATTACATCTCCACCTTTACATAATTTATTTTTCAAATTATATTCTTAACTCCGAAGAGTTCAGGCCCTACAATAATATTAACTTTTGATCATATTTTCAATTTGTATAATAATTTTTATATTTCCTATTATGATTATTTGATCATCTCACTGAAGATATTATTTGTGAAAATTAGTAAGTCATTCAGTTCTTTGAAATACTTAGACCTTAGCTAAAACAAATCCTTCCAGCCCATGATACCATAACTATGCATCATATCCAATTACCAGCTTATTTATTTCGACCAACTAAGTTTTCATTGTTTTTCCTGATACCTAACTATTAGCTACTACAAGCTATGTTATAATGCTCTCTCTTCAGTTGTGAAGGTTGTATCCAAGTTACTCCTAACATGCTTTTCACCTAGAATAGTGGCCATGTCGCCCAGAATTGCATCACGTGATTTGAAGGGATTAGTGGATAAAAATCAGAAATTCATCAGAGGGAGAATACAAGGGAACGAAATATATGGCATTTTGACTTTGGCGGATAAATTTAATTTTTGGCTGATAAAATGGCGGAAATATTTTTCAATATATGCTACAGTTTAAATTATAATGACTATTTTAATAAATGATCAAAAGTATTAACTTAAAATATTAGTGGTACTTGTTTTTAAGTGGAGATATACTGAGGAGGGTATGGAACTATCTTACAATAAAAATAAATTAAAGAGAATTTCTATAAACCTCNNATGAAAAGATTGAAAAATAATCATATCCATTACCAAATGAGGTTGATAGAAATTCTCAACAGTAGTTGTTCAAAAAATGAATATTTTGGTCTTTCCGCTAAATCTAATGTACTTATTAGCATGGTTAATCATTATTCCATCAATTGTCTTAGCCGATATCCGAAACCCAAAGAAGTAACTAATCCAAAACCGCCAGTTTAAAATACTATTCTAATAAATCTTAATTTTTCATCAAATAATCTCATTGGAACGCCTGAATAAAAATTATCTGGTAGCACGTACTAAGATGGAAGGTTTAAGTTTCATGAATCGGTTATTCAATTGAATATCTAAGAACATTAAAGCCCTAACAGATGGAACTGGTAACAATGAAAAATAGATAATATTATAAAAGGTAATAACATTATTATTAATAATATATATTAGATAAATTTTTGGGGGTTACTATTTTGAAAAAGGGAAATATAGGTATTTTAGGAATTATAGGTATTTTAGTTTTAGTTGTAGCAGCATCTGGTTGTACCAGTAGTGGTAATAATACAACAAATGCTTCTTCGTCTTCTAATGGACAGTCTAATAGCCAGTCCGCTTCAGGAACAGGTAGTCCTACTATTAAAATAATTGCTACAGGTCCATGGATGGGTAGTATTCAGGATAGTGCAGGTAGTAGATCAGTACAGGGTTCAGGTTCACAATCGTATCCAGTATCTTCATCTGGAGTTGTGGGGGCTAATATACAAAAGGATAATTCGAAAGAGGCTGTGGATGCTAATGGAACTAGTACGCCGGATACAAGTACTTTAACTGTTGAAATTGTGGATTCAAATGGGGATGTTGTAGAAACTCAGAGTACTTCTGCAGATGCAGGTGCGGTAACTGTAACGCATAGTTTCTAATTTTATTTTTTCTTATTTGGGGGTTTTATTATGGTGGTTGCAAAGTGTGAGAAATGTGGAAAGGAATATCAATTAGAACCTAATAAAAAACTTTCCAACTTTCAATGTGAATGTGGAGGGGAATTATCCCCAAAAGAGGTAGTAGTTGAACCTTTAGATACTACAAAACATATTAAACAACGTAAAAGTTGGAAAGAACGGGCTGAGGGTGTTAAATCTGGTGAAATTGAACTAAATGAACTCTTTGTATATGGGGAAAAGGCTAGTAGAATAGAGTTAATTGTTAGGATATTTTATGGTATCCCTGTTGGTATACTACTCATTTTGTATGGTATTATAGCCGGTATATTCCTAGTTCTACAATGGATAGTAATATTACTCCTTGGAAGACGAAGTAAAACTTTCAATAATTTTATTAAAGGATATCTAGAATATAATATCCATTTAATGGGTTATTTCGCTCTTATGACTGATAAACAGCCGGGGATAAGTCCTAAAAAAGTTAAAATATTTGAAGTCATAGAATAAATAATTGATATTTAGACTTTTAGGATCTGTACAAATGACAAATCAGACTATTAAACCCTTTTTAAGATGTTGTCCTATTTGCTCTAATGATGAAGGTGAAGTTCTACATACTCAAAGTTTTTCTTTACCTAATGAACATCCTTTACCTATTTCTTATGATGTTGTAGCATGTTCTAAATGTGGTTTTGTATTTGCAGATAGTTCAGGACATCAAAAGGATTATGACCTATTTTATAAAGATTTTTCTAAATATGAATATTCTAAGATGGAAGGTGAAGGATTAATAAATGATAATAAAAAGTTAGAAAGAACAGCTGATGATATTTCTTCATTTATTGAGGATAAATCTGCAAATATATTAGATGTGGGATGTGCTGAAGGTGATTTATTATTAAAATTAAAGAATAGAGGGTATAATAATTTAAATGGATTGGATCCATCATCATCTTGCATTTCATATATAAATAATGAACACAAAATTGATGCACATGTTGGTGGATTATTCGAAAATTTAACTTCAGTATTCAATAAAAAAGAATTTGATTTTGTGATCCTTACACATGTCTTCGAACACATATATGATCTTTCAACAGCAATACAGAACATATATTCTGTTCTAAAGGATGATGGAATTTTATATTTAGAAGTTCCAGATGCATCAAGATACCTCGAATATTACATTGTTCCTTTCTATTATTTTGATATTGAACATATTAATCACTTTGATGAACATTCTTTGACAAATCTTACTTCTATGAACGGTTTTGAAAGAATTTCCATTGAAAAAAAAGAATTTAATGTTTCTGAGCAAAATCTTTATCCAGCAGTTTATGGGTTATTTAGAAAGGTGGATAAAAAAAATTCTTTAAAAATTTGTCCAAATTTCGGATGCAAAAAACAGATCAAAGAATATATAAAGAAATCCCAAAAATCCAATGTTTTTCCTGAGATAGATAGTTTGGTAGATTCAAATGAAGAAATAGTTGTTTGGGGCGCCGGTTCTTACACAACTCGACTTCTTGAAAACACAGATTTAGGTAAATGTAATATAATAGCATTTGTAGACAGTGACCCACATAAACAAGGTTCGGAAATAAAAAATATTAAAATTTATCCACCATCTATTTTAAAAAAATGTTCTAAACTTATTGTTATATCATCAGCAATATACAGTAATGATATAACAAAACAAATCAAGAAAATGGGGCTAAAAAATGATATAATTATAATTAAAGGTTTATAATAATAAATTTCAGTCTTCCAAAAAGTCTTTATATTTCATTATATACTCAGTAATCTTGGCATTGGTTGGTACATCAACATATTGACTTAGTGCCATTTGATCTCCACTAACATTCTGATCATAAATAACAGTTTCTTTCTTTTGCTGTTGAAGTACATCCTGAGATTAGTACTACTATTACAAGTATCCAATTAATCATAATACAATCAGAAGTTCATGGAGTTATGAATCCAGATGTAACAACAGGAGATTGGTAAAAACTTTCAATCATTATCAATTGGGGAAGGGGAGTATTAAGGTACTCCACCCGCTCCTCCCACGTTTGCACCTGTTTGTGCGTCTATATCAATTTCACCAACAGTAGTATTATTTAATATTACAGGTACAATATACACCTTTTTACCATCTTGACTTACAAGATCAGGTGTACCTGCTGTTGCTCCAGAAACTTGAATGTATGTAGCTGCTATATTTCGGGCTTCTGATGCTGATATTAGTGTCGAAGAAGTATTCTGGGTACTATTATTTGTATTATTTGTACTATTCGTGTTAACAATTATGTTTCCTACAGAAGAAGTATTATTTCCATTAGTACTATTGTTATTACTAAGCAAAGGAGCAGATGGGGAGTTATGACTATTTAAAACTATCATATAACCCGTTGCTGTTCCTAAACTTGCAACTACTATTATAATTAAGGCTAACCATTTATTTGATAACATTTTAACTACCCCCATTTCCATTTAATTGAATACTTTGTGAATAAATGGTAATCTCAGGAACAGTGTTAGTCCCTCCAATAGCAGTATTGTAAGTTGTTTTACCATTTACTACCCCATAAACTGTTACAATATCATTATCAAGTAAATTACTTGGGTTGTTACCAATAATATTCACATATATAGGTTCACCACCCCATATGTTGTATGTTTTTCCAGTAAACATTAACATCTGTCCATCTTGTAAGCTTGATACTTCTCCTTGGATTTTAATTGGCTTGCCCACTAAAT
>PLXT01000015.1 GCA_003151535.1 Methanobacterium sp. | reverse complement strand
TAGCAGGACTCATCACAACAACCGGCTACAATACCAAAACAGCCCTAAAAAAGCTTTCCGAAACATTAAAAATCTAAGACCCTAAAATTTTTTATTATATTTAAATTATAACACACCATTATCAATTTATTTTTCATTTTATGAGTATTACCTTCCACGTGTTATATTTTATTTAGAATTTAACATCGATATTAGAGTTGTTAAATATCAAAATCTAATATTTCATAAATATCAATATATAATAATCTACGAAGATAATCTAAGGGTTTCGATACAGAAAAGTTTAGTAAAAAAGCCCGATCACAAACTATTTATAGAACCTCTAACCCACTAATGAATTACATATACAAAAAGAGGTGATACTGTGGCACAATTAGGCGGCCAAGGCCAACAAGTTTTAATATTACCTGAAGGTACCAACAGGTTTTTAGGAAAAGATGCTCAAAGGATGAATATCCTAGCAGGAAAAGTACTTGCAGAAACAGTCAGAACAACCCTAGGTCCTAAGGGAATGGATAAGATGCTTGTCGATTCATTAGGAGATATTGTTGTGACTAACGATGGTGTGACCATACTCAAAGAGATGGACATAGAACACCCAGCAGCAAAAATGTTAGTAGAAGTTGCAAAAACCCAGGAAGACGAAGTAGGAGACGGAACAACCACAGCAGTTATTATTGCTGGTGAACTACTCAAAAAAGCAGAAGGACTGCTAGACCAGGATATACACCCAACCATTATTGCAATGGGATACAGACAAGCAGCTGAAAAAGCACAGGAAATCCTAAACGTCATAGCTATAGACGCAGACGACAGGGACACTCTCCTGAAAGTTGCAATGACTGCAATGACAGGTAAGGGAACTGAAAAAGCCAGAGAACCATTAGCAGAATTAATAGTCGCTGCTGTAAAACAGGTTCAAGAAGATGGCAATATTGACACTGACCACATCAAAATAGAAAAGAAAGATGGTGCTATTGTAGATGAGTCAACTCTAGTTCAGGGTGTTATCATAGACAAAGAAAGGGTACATCCGGGAATGCCTAAAAGTATTGAAAACGCTAAAATCGCACTACTAAACAGTGCAATTGAAGTGAAAGAAACAGAAGTAGACGCAGAAATCAGAATCACAGACCCGGCTCAGATGCAGGCTTTCATTGAACAGGAAGAGCAGATGATAAGGGACATGGTCAGCAAAGTTAAAGATGCAGGCGCTAACGTACTCTTCTGTCAGAAAGGTATCGATGATCTCGCACAACATTACCTTGCTAAAGCAGGTGTAATGGCTGTTAGAAGGGTTAAAAAGTCCGACATGGAAAAACTCTCGAGAGCAACAGGTGCTAAAGTAGTATCAAACATTGAAGACATGTCTTTTGAAGACTTAGGAGACGCTGGATCAGTTGCAGAGAAAAGGATCTCAGGCGACGAAATGATCTTTGTGGAAGGATGTAAAGATCCTAAATCAGTAACACTCCTTGTAAGGGGTTCAACAGACCATGTTGTAGATGAGATTGAAAGAGCAGTTGACGATGCAATAGGTGTAGTCGCAGCTACAGTTGAAGACGGTAAAGTAGTGGCTGGTGGTGGAGCAGCAGAAATATCAATAGCAAGAGGCTTAAAAGAGTACGCTGACACCATAAGTGGAAGGGAACAGCTTGCAGTTGCAGCATTTGCAGAAGCACTCGAAGTTGTACCAAAAACACTCGCTGAAAACGCAGGACTCGACAGCATAGACTCCCTAGTGGATCTACGTGCAGCACACGAAAAATCCCTCTACATGGGTCTCGATGTATTCAAAGGTGAAGTACGAGATATGTACAAAGCTGGAGTAATCGAACCACACAGAGTTAAAAAACAAGCAATCCAGTCAGCAGCTGAAGCAGCTGAAATGATTCTACGGATCGATGATGTAATTGCATCCTCAACTCCAAGAGAACCTGATATGGGTGGTATGGAAGGAATGGGTGGAATGGGTGGTATGCCTGGCGGTATGCCACCAATGATGTAATTAAAGGATTTTATTCCTTTCTTACATTTCATTTCTTACATTCTTTTTTTTTTACATTGAAAAATTATTTAAATCATCTTGTATTGTCTTACTCTCTTCTAAAAATTCTTCTTTAGAAATTTTACCGGTAACATATTCCTTTCTTATTTGATTATATTTAGAAATAAATCCAATTTCAGAATTATATATCTGGATGTAATATTCATAATTATCATCTGTTACTAATCCCTTTTTTTCCCAATCAGTAGGATTCATGACATGGGAATCTAAATCTCCCTTTGCAATCGACTTCTGGTTTTGTGTGTCGTTGTCAATTTGATTATACATCACATTTGTTGGCACTCCACTACCCATCTCTTCAATTAACTTCTGGTCAAGGTCAGAATTTATATACATAATCAGAGTTAAGGAAATTATAAAAACTGCTACACCACCTATGATTCCTAATATCAATCCGTTATTCACCAACTTTCCCCCAAGATTGAATTAACAAATAAAAAGAAATGGATATATTATTTATCAAACTTGACTGTATCACAGGTGGATCGGTATTTCTCAAGTTCTTTAATAGTTCACCCATATTTGAGAATCTTTCAGACTTATTTTTATTAAGACATTTCATTATTATCCCATCAACAAGACTTGCGTTTGGATTAATATCAATGGGACGTACTGGTTGAGTCTTGAGTCTTGAACTGTATATGTCTGAAATTTCACCCTTAAATGGTAATCTACCTGTTATTAGCTCGTAGAATACTGTTCCCAGTCGATAAATATCTGTTCTTTCATCTGCCCTACCAAATTCTTGAGATATTTGTTCAGGAGCTGCATATGATGGTGTAGCACCAGAAAGTGTCACTGAATCTTCTGTTTTAAGTTTACTTAAACCCCAATCAGAAATTTTATTTACACCATTCCTAATCAGGATATTCGAAATTTTCACATCCCCATGGATAATATTTTTACTGTGAGCATACTGAAGTCCCTTTGCAACGTCATAAACTATTGAAATAGATTCTTCTAGAGTTTTCATACCATTTTTAACATTACCTTCGCAGAATTCAGTTTCAATATAGGGTATTGGGAGAATTTTATAATCAAATAACTTCACAATGTTTGGATGGTTAAGACGGCTCCAGTTGGACACTTCGGTTACAAAGGTCTTCTCAGATTTTTTATCAAAACTCTTAGGTATTTTAATGGCCATATCAACATTGTCCTGACGTTTGGCGTTAAATACACGTCCAAATCCTCCTTCACCCGATAGATGAATCAGTATATAATGAGTGTAATTCATAAGGAAGAGTTTTGGTTGATAATTTTACCAGTCTGTTGAATTCGTTACCCTCTATAATCATGTCTGAACCATATTTATGAACTGTCCATAGATTCAAAATAAAGGGTACAAGAAGTAACAAACTACCCGCAGTAAACACTGTCATAATAGGGAATGAGTAAATATCACCCAAAACAACAGTTATAACCGCAAATATCAATATAATGGCCATGTTTATATAAGAATATTTGGCATCCATCCTTAATCTACCAATGAAATTGTATAAAATCAGTCCAATGAATGAGAGGAGTAATATATCTGTGACTAATAATGTATAACCTAAATAAGGGTCATATATGGGTGGAATAGTAATATCCAGAAGATAATAATTAATAGGGATGAACAATAATCCTGTTAATACAGCAAAAAATCCATTTAAAACGATTAAACCATTATACCTCCAATTTTTAATGGATGTTTTATCATGGAACCAACTTACAATAGACGGATATGTTCATGATGAATGGTTAGAGGCAAGTAATAACAGATCAAACTATGTTGACACAACACTGGTCGATGGTCATTTTGTTAAAGCACAATCACTGGTTGAAAAAGCTCTTAATAATGTTAAAAATGGGAATAAATTAAATTTTTCAGATTATGCTAAAGATGGAGAGATAGAATTACTTTAGTGGTTTATGCAGGTTCTGGAATGGATACTAAACTTAATGCTAAATTTATCAGACCACACACCGATAAGTTGTTGAACCCTGTTGAGGTGTCACCTGGAATTTGGGCTAAGAATTACAGTATTATACCTGAACTACCTTCTGATGATGTGGGTTGTTTCTGTCATGAGATCGGACATCAATTAGGATTACCAGACCTTTATAATGATGGATACTCTCCAATAGTTGGTGGTTGGTGTTTGATGGGCGTAGGAGATCATAACAATGGTGGAAGAACTCCCGCACATCTTTCAGCATGGTGTAAGATTCATTTAGGCTGGACAAACCCTACTATAATAGACGGATCTATAAAAGCGCAAAATTTAATAGCGGTTAACGATGCAGATCCTAACAATAAAATATATAAAATATTGGTTGATGGATCAAATGGAAAAGAATATTTTTTAGTTGAAAATCGTCAACAAAAGGGATTTGATGTAGTTTTACCTGCAAGTGGTCTATTAATTTGGCATATTAATGAAAATAATTGTATATATTCAGCACCTAACCATGATCCTGAGAATTTCTTCTTGACGCTGGAACAGTCCGATGGTAATGAGGAACTAAAGGAGAACATGATGGACGTTGAAAAATTGGAAGATGCAGAGCTTGCTCAAAAGGATTTAACTGGAGACAGTGGTGATCCTTACCCTGGAGTTACCAACAACACTAATTTTGATGATAAATCAAACCCTCCAAGCAGAACTTATAATAATACACCATCGGGTGTGGTTATTAATTCTATAAGTACATCAGATCTACAAATGACTGCAAATATGGGTACAGTCGTGGATATGGGTACAGTCACGAATGGTGTAAACACGCCTCCCGCACCTAGGGATATTAAAGTTGTTCCAAGTTTTAAAGAGGAAACTGTAAGAACTATGACCCTTGGTGAAGAACCACCTGAAGATGAATGTTTGAAATTAATTAAGGAGAAAGAATGCTTGATCAATTATCAAGACGGTTATAGAGATGGATTTCATCAGGGATATGTGGATGCTAGGAAAAAATTGTCAAAATAAAGATTCGATTTAACTGAGTATCCGAGTTTTTAAGAACATTAAATTATATGGAATCCTTTTTTTTACCACTCAATAAATAATTTAACATGATTAATCGTTATTTATAATGATTAATCATAGAAAAATATATATAGTAATATACACAAATTAATTAATGTTACTGTATTAGGTAAATGAAGAATTGATTAACGGCAGGTAAAGAAATGAAACAGAATACAACCGTTCTGCTAGATGAGAAAAGAATTTTCAAACCTACTGTAGAAACGGTAGAANNAAATATTGGGAAGAAAAGGCTGAAGACATTGACTGGTTTCAGAAATGGGACAAAGTTTTAGATGAAAGCAATAAACCCTTCTACCAATGGTTTGTAAACGGTAAGACCAACTTGGCCTACAATGCTGTAGATAGATGGATTAATACCGAAAAAAGAAACCAAGTAGCTATCCTCTATGTTAATGAAAGGGGAGAAGAGAAGAAATTATCTTACTACGAGCTCTATCGTGAGGTCAACAAAATGGCCAACGCACTAAAGAACCTAGGAGTAAAAAAAGGAGATGCAGTATCAATGTATCTTCCGATGTGCCCAGAGCTCATTATTTCAATGCTTGCTTGTACTAAAATAGGTGCAGTACACAGTGTTGTTTACTCGGGTCTAAGTGTTGGTGCATTTGTTGAACGAATGAACAATGCAAAGGTCAAGATATTAATCACTGCAGATGGAACCTACAGAAGAGGAAAGATCATAAACCTTAAAAAAATATCAGACGAAGCAATGCTTCAATGCCCTACAGTTGAAACAGTAATTGTTGTAAAACATACCGATGAAATAGAAATGAAAGAACTGAGAGGAAAAGAATTATCCTACGACAAATTGATAGAGGGTGAACCCGGTGAATGTGAATGTGAACCAATGGATGCAGAAGATCCATTGTTCCTACTTTACACTTCGGGAAGCACAGGGAAACCCAAGGGAATTGTACACACAACCGGGGGATATATGGTAGGTGTTTCAACAACACTAAAAAATATATTCGATATACAACCCGATGATACATACTGGTGCACAGCAGACATAGGATGGATAACAGGTCATAGCTATGTCATATACGGACCATTACTTCTTGGAACAACAACAGTAGTATATGAAGGGGCACCAGACTATCCCGATCCTGGTGCTTGGTGGAAAATTATTGAAAAATATGGTATAACCAAATTTTATACCGCACCAACAGCAATCAGACATCTGATGAGGTTTGGTGATAAATATACTAGGATATACAACCTATCCACACTAAGGATACTTGGTACAGTTGGAGAAACAATTAACCCCGAGGCATGGATGTGGTTTTACAAAAATGTTGGAAAGGAAAAAACCCCTATAATGGACACATGGTGGCAGACTGAAACAGGAATGCATTTAATATCTCCATTACCATCCGCATACCTCAAACCTGGATCAGCAACAAAACCAGTTCCTGGAGTCTTTGCAGATGTTGTAGATGAGAAGGGAAATTCAGTACCGCTTGGAACTGGGGGGCATCTGGTAATTACAAAACCTTGGCCCGCCATGTTTAGAACTCTCTATGAAGATGAAGAAAAGTTCAAAGATGTCTACTGGAACGACATACCCGGAGTATACAAGGCAGGGGATATGGCAAGAAAGGACAAAGACGGATATTTCTGGATACAGGGAAGATCTGACGATATTCTTAAGATTGCAGGCCACAGAATAGGTACATCTGAGGTTGAATCTGCATTTGTAAGTCATCCTGCAGTTGTAGAAGCAGCGGTAATTGGAAAGGCAGACCCAATTAAGGGAGAGGTTATTAAAGCATTCCTGATACTTAAAGAAGGATATCAGCTTAAGACAAAACTTATAGAAGAACTCAACGCACATGTAAGATATGAATTGGGCCCCGTAGCGGTAATAGGTGAATTGGAAGAGGTTGATTCACTGCCAAAAACCAGAAGTGGAAAAATTATGAGAAGAATTTTAAGAGCCCGGGATAAGGGCGAAGATGTTGGAGACACATCAACACTCGAAGAATAGAACAACTCAAATAGAGAAAAATAAGAATCAAACACTTTTGGTGATTTAAATGGTTGAAGAAAAAGTAAATAAAGTTGTAATGGAAGATCTAACAGCAAATCCAGCTGCTTTAGGTCTTTTAGGTTTTGGAATAACTACAGTGCTGTTAAATTTAAGTAATGCCGGGCTTTTCCCATTAAACAGTGTAATCTTAGCAATGGCTATAGCTTATGGGGGATTAGCACAAGTAATGGCTTCATGGATGGAGTTTAAAAAAGGTAATACCTTTGGGATGGTTGCATTTGGATCCTTTGGATTGTTCTGGTGGAGCTTTGCCCTACTACTCATATTACCCAAGCTAGGGCTAGCAGTAGCACCAAATCCAGTTTCATTAGCATCCTACTTCTTCATGTGGGGTCTTTTCACACTTGTAATGTTCTTTGCAACTTTAAAGTTAAACAAAGGACTTCAAGTTGTGTTCATAAGTTTAGCAGTTTTATTCTTCCTTTTAGTGGGGGTAGAATTAACTGGAAGTGCTACATTAGGTTTAATAGCAGGATATGAAGGAATATTCACCGGATTATCTGCTGTTTACGTGGGACTTGCAACTGTGATGAATGAAACATACCAAAAAAATGTGCTAAGGATATAATTGTATAAAAGTTATTTAAATAGTTCACAGCCTCCAAGCATCTGTTTAAATAATTGAAGCCCGTTCAATGATAATTGATCACTGCCTCTGGGTTTGATGATAATTTGAGGATGAGCTTTCAATATTTTTTTATTAGTAAATTCAATTTGAATAATGAATAGCTTTATTAATTCTAATTTATAGATACAGAAGTAATTATCAAATCATTGTGATATTGAGAGCTTCAGTAACATAATTCTAAACTATCATGAATGGTTATTTGAGTTACATAACTATCATTCACAAATATTATAAAAAAAGTATTATATCAATATATAGTTAAGAACGTAATTTATTAA
>PLXT01000035.1:404-20913 GCA_003151535.1 Methanobacterium sp. | reverse complement strand
ATGAAAAATCTAAGACCCTAAAAATATTTGTTAAATTAGAAACTGAGTTCATTATTTTAGCAAAAGTGCTAAAAAAATTTATTAATACTATATATGTGATTATAAATGCATAAATTCTAAATTTAGTGATGAAATGGATTACATCTTTCAAATCCATTATCTTTGCCCCTAAAAAAATAAAATATGTTCCTAAAATGGCAGCTAAAGTCCATATTGTTAAGAAGAAAATTATAAAAATGAAATTTAAATCAATCTTTGAAATTAAATCGATTGTAATTTTAAAGTAAATTACCCAAAGAATTACAATAAGAACGATTAAGGCTATTTTACGTGGAATAGTAAGACTTTTAAATTCATCTACAATTTTCATATAATAATATTTTAATGTCAGATATATATTAATAGTAGATTGTTTATTCCCTAATTTTAAAGTTTAATTATTTTATATAAACTAAATCTGTTGATAATATGATAGTTATCAATTATTAATTGGGTAAAAAGTGATTATAAAAAAATGGAACTTTCAACCATTATAAATTTCTTTTTTTAAATTTTGTACTTTCTAAGTGTTTAAGAATATTATAATTGGAAAGCCCATACGTATTGGGTAATATTTTGGAAACAATATTCATTACTATGAATAAACAATTATTATACATTTTTAAAATAATTTAGAGAATTTACTTCTCTATATAACGATGCGAATTAATAATTCAGATTTCTCAGATACTTTCATTTATTGGACAAAATTTTTATTACTATAATTACTTAAAGAAATACTTCCCTAATTAAGTTTATGAATAGATTTTGTGAACTTTGTAATTCTGAATTATATTTAAATCATGATAATGTATCAGTATGTCCAAAATGTGTAGGAATAAAACCATTATCTTATTCCGCATCTTTAGAAATATGTAAAAAATTAATCCAAAAATCTAGAACTGAACTATATATTTATTCCTCATTTTTTTCATTAGAATACTTAACTGAGTTAGGTTGTTGGTTGAGAGAATCTGATGTAAATCGACTAAATGAACTTTTTTTTGAATACAATTTGGGCAGAGTTGTAATGGGAACACTTCTGATAAAAAAAACTTTAAATGGTTGGCATGGGGAAACAAATATAGATCCTATAATTACAAAAGAAATTTTAGGTCTAGATCCTCAAAATGAAATACTTAGAAATCTTAGAGACCTTGTGCAGTTAAGATATAATCTCATTTTGATTGAAGAGGAGTATGGACTCTTTTTTGGATACAATGACTTATTAAAATTTAAGACAGAAATGAAATATGAAGTTGAAGATCAAGATTATACTTTCATGACAAATATGTCTTGGTTAGATTATAGAAATAATTTAGAAGAATTTAACATAACTTCAAAAGATAAAATTGAATCTCTTGATAAACGGGACTTTATAAAAAAAAGATTAAAAGAAATCGATGAAATTGATAGAGGAGATGTTGATGAATTTAAGAAATTGAAAGAAAAAATCAATTATATCCTCTTTGAAAGTTGTTACAATGGATTGAATTATGTATTTCCTGATCCTGAAATGTTTTCATTTAAAGAAATCAAAGATAATATTCATGTTTTAGATTTTTTAAAAGAATTATATTCTATCTCACGTGAGAGAAAAGATAACGATAATTTATTTTTCAGAATGCCTAAAGCTCAATTTTTTGAAGTGGCAAACAAATACAATTATGATTCTAGTAAATTGTATGACATGTTTGTGTCATTGGAAAATGATTTCAAAAACTTTCCATTATTGATTGAAATTAATGAAAAAATAATATTGTGTCCTGAAACCATATTTTTAGTTTGTGGATTCTTAACTTATAAATTCAATAAAGAGACAATAAATACTTTGTTAAGTGGATTTGAATTTGAAGATATGGTCAGTGAAAAATTCAAAACTATGGGTTTTTCGATCGAAGATCCTAATAATCCTAAATTAACTTTACAAGGAAGAAAAACAAAAAATGGTAAAAGAGAAATAGATTTAATTGCTTATGATAATGAAAATATTTGGGTTATAGAATGTAAAGATCAAGGATTATGGAAGCTTGATCCTAAGATATTATGGGAAAATCGAAAAGAATATAGGATTAAAGACATTAAAAAAGAAATAAAAAATAAACATCTTGAAAGAGTTCAATTTGTTAAAGAAAATTACAATTCATATTTCGGGTTTAAAAAAGATTATAATATACATGGGATCATTATCACAAGAATAAAAGAGAATATTGAGATTTTTGAGGATATCCATATTTTACCAGCTTACAAATTAAGTTCTGAGAAATTAAAACTACTAGAATGATCATTTCAATGAATTTCAAGAAGCTATATATTAATAGTATAATCAATTAATCTAGCTAAAATTATGAATTTTTATTTATAACATTTCGATGGATGATAATATGCAAACTACAATTACTTACAAAGAAGCAGTTGAAATTCTTAAAAAAGGAAATGTTAATGATAAAAAACGTTACAAAAATTTAAATTCTTCATTTTCTATAGAACTTAAAAATACAATATCATTAGATAATAACATTCATCCAACTTTTTCTAAAGTCGCTGATGGATCTATAATAACACTATTTGATAAAACCCCCTTCCCTGAAAAAGATAGAGATGTAGTTTGTCCTCATTTTATAGAATTAAAATGGGCTAATGGGTGTAATTTTGATTGTGCATGGTGTTATCTAAATGGAACGCTCAGATTTCGACCCATGAAAAAAAGACCTTATCTAAAGGACAAAGAGACAATAATCAATCATATTAAAAATTATTTAGTACAAAACGAATCGCCTTCAATATTAAACTCTGGAGAATTATCAGATTCTCTTTTATTTGAGGGTACAGATAATGCTATTTCGAAATTTATTATTGATTTATTTAAAGGGCAAAATAGACATAAATTATTGATTCTGACAAAATCTGATAATGTTGAAGGTATTTTAGAATCAAACTCCCAAGATATTCTAATTACTAGTTTTAGTATTAATTCATTTAAAGTATCTAAACAATGGGAAAAAGGAGCTCCTTCCCCTAAAGATAGGATTTTGGCAGCAAAAAAACTCCATGATGAAGGTTATAAAGTTCGTTTAAGAATTGACCCTCTAATTCCTATTAACAACTGGCAAAAAGAATATAAAGAACTTATTGATTTTTGTTTTGATAAGTTTACTCCCGAAATAATTACTTTAGGTTCATTAAGAGGATTACAGAGTACAATTAATAATTCAGAAGATAAAAGTTGGGTTGAATATTTAGATGATAAATCAAACTGGGGTAAGAAAGTCAGTTTTAAAAAAAGGATGAATATGTATAAATCAATTATTAAATACTTAGATACTCAATACAAATTTAATAATGTAGGATTGTGTAAAGAGACTATTAAAATGTGGAATGCACTGAATATGGATTATAAATCTATAAAATGTAACTGTGTATAACACTAATTACATGCTTCCTGATGACAAAAAAACTAAACAATCGAGATTGGGTAAAAAAATATGAACCACACCTTCAAAACAATGATCTTATAAAAGCTGTAAATGTTCCTGAGTTGGAAATTACTCATTTAAGTTCTTGGAGTTTCCTTAAACTGGCTTTTTTATGGAGTTATGCTTATTACATATATGCTCCTATAGCTGGGAAGTTTTTTAAAAATATTTATTATGTAGATTTATTTTCAGGTACTGGACTCTGTTCATATGATTATGATGGTAATGAACATTTATTATTGGGCTCACCTATTCTAATGTCTACTCTCCAAACGCATAATCCATTTAAAAAATGTTATTTCTTTGAAAAATTTGAATATATTTCATTAGAAGAACGAATGCAAATTTTGAGGGATGAAAAACTTTTGTCATGTGGAGAATATGAAATTTTTCCTGAAGATTGTAATTCTAGAGTTGATGATTTAATAAAGGAATTAAAAACAATACCTAACGCCCATTTCCTTCTTTTTGTTGATCCATATTCTACTGAAATTGATTGGTCAACGTTAGAAAAGTTTCTGAATTTAGAATATCCTAAATTTGATATGATCTTTAATTTTTTGCCTTTTGGTGTAAACAGGCAAAGTAACCACGATGATAAAATGTGCAAATTCTTTGGTGATGAAGATTATAAAAAGTGTTTAGTTAAGCACTCTACTGAAAGATTACAATCTTTAGAGGATCATTATATAGAAAATCTAAAGAAATATCCTAACAATGTGAAAGTAATTCATAAAATAAGGATTAAATCTGGAAAAAGTTTCTATTATGATTTATTATATACTACCCGTAAGGATAATCCTAGCTGGATTAAAGGAGTTGAACATTTAGGTAAGACTATAGAAAAATTAAGTGGATATGAAGTCTCAGTTATTCTTGATCCATGTGCAAGCACACTTGATGAATATTTTAGATAATATTGTATTCTTATTGAAAGAATTCATATTAAAATTCCTAAAAAGTTGTGTTAAACATTATTGACATTGAAGAATTATCCATTTATCATCATTTATAAACCCAAAATGATACTTGGAATTGGAAAAGCGCATCCTAAATTAGTGTATTCTTCTATTTTTAATTAAATATAGATTTTTCGATTCAAAATAATTGCCAATATTTCAGATATTCCTCAATACGGATAATAACGTTCATATAGTTTTCTTTGAAAGAAATTATCATTTTTATTACTACTCTTATAAATTCTTAAAATAAAATTTTGAAGTTTAAGTTATGTTATGATATTAATCCATTCAGGAATTTGATCTTATAGAAATACTCGAATTTATTATAAAGAAGATAGAATGAATTATCAATCTTATTTCTGTTTTTGACATAAATATCTATTAAATTAGTATTAAATTGTATTTCTTATTGTATCCCCCATTCTCAAATTAAGATTCGGATTAATACTACTTATATTTTTATAAATAATTTTCAAGTTCATAGAAAAATAGGAGTTGAATCTGAGAATATAAAACAAAATTAAATAGAAAAAAGTAGTCCGAATTGAAAAGATCACTTCCCAATCTATCTAATCTGAACTATTATTATATAAAAATGGACAATTATAAATATATATCTTATTATTTTCCGAACTATACATTAAGAAATAACATATCATTTATATGATAGGTATTATTAAATATCATTTGTTACATTCTTAAAATGAGGTATTTCTAATGAATATAGGGCTTGATACATACTCATTACATGATAAATGAATGAAATCATTTAAAATTTGATTTAATTAATTTCCAATTAAATCCAAAATTGATGATTCAAATGTTTTTTTCCTTGAATTATTTCAATATATATTTATTTTCCAAATATATTATTAAAAGTGGCATATTACTCTTATCATTAGTATTACCACTAGGGATTGCTTTATTCCAAAAATAAGAATCTATAGAATATGTGTTCGTGGATACATATCATCTCAAGATGTTTGATAGATATAAGAAAGTGGTTAGGGGATTTGAAAGGAATCTATCATTAAAATTATAGAAATGTAACATAAGGATACTAGTATAAGCTTCAGTGTGGTATAATAGATAGATATTATGTGAAACACGTCCCAAATTAGTTCACTGTATTGTTTCTCATTAAAATAAGAAATTTATCATTTGTGAAAATGATATAGAATCTTTCCAAATACTCTACAAATATGATAAATATGTTTTCTTGAGATATTCTCTCGTCAAATTTAATTAGTTTGTTTCATCTTTTGTGATTACATCCCATTTGTCTAAACAACAATACATTAACTATATTTCCATGCAGTAGCACAAAATAAGTATCATATGTCGCAAAGAAGATACATAATGAAAAATATAAATTCAACTAAAAGTATAATACAATAAATCAATAGATTTGAGGTAAACTATGAGTTAAAGAAAAGTTATAAAGCGTTTATAATAAAGATTATTTTGTGTGATAAAAATGGATGAAGAAAAGGTTAAAGCCCTAAAATTAGAATAACAGCTTTAAAAACATTTGTTGGAACTGTGTCACGTATAGGTCGTACATTACCAGCTAACCGAACTGCTGATCAGTATAGGAAAATGTATGCTAATATTAAAGAAATGTTAAATGATCCTAACCTTGAAATATATGCTCCTAATATTTTACATTGGTATGCTGGTGGAGGTAATGGAATGTTATCACAACAAGACCAGGTAGAAATTGTTAATAGTGCTACGGGTCTTATAACATGCGTAGAGGCAGTTTTAGCTTCTAATTCTTCAAAACCGTTCGAAACATCTCAGAGGATTATCACTCCTTCTAATATTTTCATTAGTCATGGAAAACAATCAGAAGCTCTTAATTTGTTAACTAATTTTATTAGAGCTTTGGGATTAATCCCAGTTGTAGTAATGGATCAGCCTAGTCAAGGTATGTCTTTAGATGATAAGATAAATTCGTATCTGGGAACATGTAAATCTGCGATAATACTTGCAACTGGAGATGATAAAGTTGATGATATTTTTCAGCCTAGACAAAATGTTATTCACGAAATAGGACTTGTTCAGCAACTTTTAACTAATAAAATTACATATTTGCTAGAAATGGATTCAGAATTTCCAAGTAATATATCACCTAAAGTATATGAAAGATTCTCTGATGATAATCTTAGTAAAGCATTTATCGCAATTGCTCGTGATTTAAGATCATTTGGTATTCTATGAATTAACTCAGATTTTATATTTAATACTATATGGAGATTTTATGGTCTGGACAGATTTGATTGCATTAATTCCAATAACTGCTATTATTGGATTGATTGTTTGGTTGTTCCCACTTCAAACAGCTAAATTAATATTAATAATGTTAAAAAGGTTCCCACCAAGTAAACCTAGCGAAATACAGAATTATATTGATCAGTTTCTTAAAAATAATGGTTGGAAAAAGTTTACTGCCGAAGGAATGTTAGGTTTTGTATTTGATCGTAAAATCAAGGAATACAAAAAACATGAAATTGAGCAGTGGGAAGAATTGATCGATAAGATAGAGATAATTCCGATTAAAAACGCTATAAATGAGATAAACGACGAATTAGAGAAAATGAAATCACCAAAAATAATAAATGGTCAACAAATACAAGTATTTGCGGATGAAAAAGCTTTCATTTCAAAAAACTTAGAAAAACGCTTAGAAATTTATGAACAATATTTTTCTGAAAATAAAAATGTTAGTATATGGCGTTTTGAAGAAATGTCATTTGGAGAAATCGGGGAATATTTAGAGTTAGAATCCACTTCCATGATGAATCAAGCCAACAAAATGCCTATGGAAGATAGATTACGATCTAGCGTATATTATCCTCCAGTAGTAAATGGTAAAGTCGTGAATTATGGACACACCACCAAAGATATAGGTAGAATGCTTTGGTTAAGAAATACTGTGTTGATTGAAGTAAATGGACATTGGACTCACCAGCTCCGTTATAATGGTGATGAAATACCCTCAAAAGAAACTTTTCTAAAAGAACACGATTTTAAAGAACCAGTAAAACTTTCTAAAGTGGAGATAAAAAATATTTTTGATCGGATCTTGTCCAATATTAATATTTATGAAAATTTTAAACTTCAACAAAATAATTTAACATGGGCTTTGAGTGATAAAGACGAATCTATTGATATATTCAAAACAATTATTAAGAATTATTTAAACTAATTTAGCGAATAAAATGTAATAATTAAGGATATCTTAGGGGATGACATCATAGATATTAATTCATTAATACTAGTCCTTTTCTCAGCTATTTTCACTATTTTAGGAGTTATATTGGGTTATACTCTCCAATTACATAGTGATCGTAAAAAAGAGATGGGTAAACGCTTTGCTTTGAGAATGTTACTGAAGATTGAAATTCGTAATAATAATCAAAATCTTAAAAAGTTATATAATAACATATTAAAACATTCTGGATCAGATAATGCCAACATTCTAGCTGAAATATTGACTATGAAAGATTCATTAGTGATTAATAACCCCCTATGGGCTGATAAAACAACTTTATTAGCTCAATCATTAAATGAAGATGAAATTAATTCCATTGAATGTTATTATAAATCTTTAAATAAGTGTTCAGAACTTCAAAGAGAAATTACCAATTTAAGAGAAATAGAAGAGGAAAACAAGAATAGTAATATACGGATGAACAATGATAAAAAATATATTTTCACACTAAAGGCACCAAAGAAGTGGAAAAGTTTTAGAAATTTATATTCATTAACCATTGAAAACGGAGATTCTATAATTTATAAATTGGAAAATAGTAAGAAATACGTGGGTCTTAAATTATAATGTAGCCACTTCCATTCTTAATACCAAGGAAGTTGTTAATATTTCTATTGAAATTAGCAACACATATTATTTTAATGTTTAATTCTTCTAAATTCCTTATTCTCCCCTTATTTTTCTCTAAAAGGGTATCATATCCTAATATGTTCAAACAACTTAAGTATCTCTTCATTATTGAAACGTAATATAATTATTCTTGAATTCCCCTTTACACCTTTACCAGTAAACTTAGTATCTATCAATCTTAAAAATTCCAATTTGTTCAACATTCTATCGAAGGAACCATAACTAGTACTTGTATTTTTACTGAAACTCTTATAAAGGTCTCCTGCAATTAAGTCATCTGCATCTAATTCAATTATTGTTTTTAAAAGGATTTTCTCATTGGTTGAAAGGGTTTCAATTGTGCTTTTAAGACTGGTGGAATCTGTATTCTGAAGTGCATCCAATAAATGTTTTTTCTCTATCGTTTTGGACGCATCAGCCTCTGCAAAGTTCCCACTGACTCTCAATAGATCTATACCAATCCTCAGATCACCAACAGATGATGCATACTCTGCAATTTGACATAATAAGCTGTCTGATATTACATCAGGATAGAATCCTACTTTCGTTCTGTCATTTAATATGTCAAACATCTCTTGAATAGTATATGGTTCGAATATAACTTCCTGAGGAATGAAAATAGAGCTAACATTCTGATCTAACATATAACGGAATTCTATATCAGATAAAATTGCAAATATGCCTGTTCTAACCCCTTTAAATTCTTCATGAGCCCTTAATATATCATAAAATATTTTATTAGCATTTTTAATGTAGAAAAGATAACTAACATCATCGAGAGCAACTACCATGGATTTCTTCTCGCTCTGCAAATAGTTCATTATACTCCCATAAATTCGAGAAAATGGTACACCTGTTTCAGGAGGCATATGTCCGAAAATTTTGTTGTATATCTGTGAAAATATATTGAAACGTGTTGTATGAAGTTGACAGTTGACATAAACACAAACTACTTTATCTGAGTTTCCTTCTACCATACTAAAGATTTTATTTATAGCAGTTGTCTTTCCTGTGGCAGGAGAACCCAGAACCACAGTGTTAATTGGACTACCTCCCCTCAGAGCTGGCCGTAAACACATTGCAAATGCTTCCATCTGAGATTCCCTGTGAAGATAGTTTTCAGGCACATAATCTGGATTAAAAACATCTATGTTCTTGAATATAGTCTCATCAAAGAGCAATATATCATCAATACCCATATAATTTGATTTGTAACTTTTGATTATAATAACATTGGTAAATCTCAAAGAATAAAGGGGGAATCATGGTTATTCTTTCAATTACTTTATATGTTAGATAAAAAAATTATTATTAATCAGTTCTAATCTAAAATTCAGGGGACAATTAATTGCCAGAAGCACCAAATAGGATTAAACAACTTGTAGAGAAATATAAGCTTAATTATATCAGATATAATGAATATAAGGAAGAACAAATAAAGCAAGAGTTTATTAATCCACTTTTTGATGCTTTAGGATGGGACATTTACTATAAAGACGATATCGCCCCCCAATATCGGGATGTAATTTTTGAAGATTCTTTGAAAATCAATAAAGAAACTAGGGCTCCAGATTATTGTTTCCAACTCCCTGGGAAAAAAATGTTTTTTGTTGAAGCAAAAAAGCCGTCTGTAAACATTAAAGAAAAAAAAGAATCAGCTTTTCAGGTTAGAAGTTATGCATGGAGTGCAAAATTACCATTATCAATTCTAACTGATTTTGAAGAGTTAGCCATATATGATACACGTGTTAAACCAAATAAAAGAGATAAAGCAGAAGTAGCAAGATTGGATTATTTCACCTATGAAGAGTATGTTGATCGTTGGGATGATATTTACAACATCTTTTCTAAGGAAGCGGTTCTTAAAGGATCTTTTGATCAATATGCTGAAGATAATAAGAAAAAACATAAAACACAAGAAGTAGACGAAGCATTTTTATTAGATCTTGAGGATTGGAGAGAATTACTAGCAAAGAACATTGCACTTCGTAACCCTGAAACTTCAATTGAAGAACTGAATTATTCAGTACAACAAATATTAGATAGAATTGTTTTTTTTAGAATGTGTGAGGATCGTCGTATAGAAAAATATGGTATGCTAAGATCTCTTCTAGAAGGAACAGAAATATATCGAAATTTTTGTGAATTATGTATAGAAGCAGATGAAAAGTACAATTCTGGATTATTCCATTTTAAAGTGAAAAAAGGAAGAGAAACTATTCCAGATCAGTTCACATTAGATTTAAAAATTGACGACGGAATATTCAAAATCATTTTTACTAAACTCTATTATCCCGAAAGTCCTTATATCTTTAATTTCATATCACCAGAAATTCTTGGCCATGCATATGAACAATTTTTAGGTAAGGTTATACGTTTAACTGATGGACATAGGGCAAAGGTTGAAGAAAAACCCGAAGTGAAGAAGGCTGGAGGAGTATACTACACTCCCCAATACATTGTCGATTATATCGTTAATAATACTATTGGAAAACTTATCAGGGGTAGAACACCAACAAAAGTATCAGAACTCAAAATACTCGATCCTGCTTGTGGTTCAGGTTCTTTCCTATTAGGAGCCTATAAATATCTATTAAAATGGCATTTAAACTATTATACAAGTCTGAAGACTAGAGAAAGTTTAACTGATAAGATATATCAATACGCCTCAGATGAATACCGCCTAACCATAAGAGAAAAAAAAAGAATACTTACAAACAATATTTATGGTGTAGATATTGACGCTCAAGCTGTAGAAGTAACCAAGCTAAGCCTTTTACTAAAAGTACTTGAAGATGAAAGTAGGGATGAATTAGAAGAACAAAAGACCCTTTTTAAAGAAAGAGCATTGCCAAATCTTGATAATAATATAAGATGTGGTAATTCTTTAATAACTCCTGATATCTATGAAAATGATAATCTTGAATTATGTAGTACAGATATTCAAAATATAAATGCTTTCAATTGGGAAACTGAATTTTCAGAAATTATGGATAATAATGGTTTTGATGTTGTTATAGGGAACCCCCCATATATCAGAATTCAGAGAATCGGACATTTAGAAGCAGATTACATCTATGACCATTATGATACACCTACTAGTAAGACTGATTTATCGCAAATATTCCTTGAACTTTCATTAAATTTATCTAAAAAAAATGGACTTATAGGTTTTATATGCACATCACAGTGGTTAGCGACAGATTATGGGAAAAATATGAGAAAAAAACTATCTGAAGGTAAACTTCATGAAATAGTTGACTTTGGTTCGTTACCTGTTTTTCAAAAAGCAAGCACATATCCTGCAATTTTCTTGTTAAGTCCTACAAATGCAAAAAAACTTCGTTTAAAACACATAGAAAGTTTAGATCAGTTGAATTTAAAAAGCATTGAAAGTTCTAAAGAAAACATAATTTCATTTGACAACTTATCAGAAAACCCTTGGAATCTTGGTAATCTTGATATTTTTGAAAAATTAAAACGGGAAAAAATTATATGGCAACCATTAAAATATTTTGGGCAAGCTTTTATTGGGGCTTTAACAGGAATGGATAAAGCTTTTGTAGTAGATGAAGAAATTATACAAAAATACAATCTAGAAAAATCAATTCTTTTCCCATATGCATACAGAGGAGCTGAAATATTTAGATATACTGAAGCTAAACAACATTCATTCATTATTTATCCATACACCGAAGGTGAAAAAGGATCTCCAGTACTCCTATCAGAATCTGTACTGAAAACAGTTTATCCTAATATTTACAATTATTTGAAATTGTACAAAAGTAAATTACGTGAAAGAAAGGATAGTCGTAAACTTTATGCCTCATTTGAGTGGTATAGATACCTTCGCCCAGGAACTTTTAAATATATTAGACCAAGGAAGTTAGTAGTTAAGGGAATTGATAAAAAGGTTATTGTAGGCATTTTAAAAGATAATACTGCTTTTAATGGTGCTAATTGTCCTGGAATAATTTTAGATAATTTAGAAACCCATTCACTACTTTATCTTTTTGGACTTCTCAATTCCAAAGTACTTTCTTACCATCTTAAAATGGTTTGTCCATCTAAATTAAGTGGATATACTCGTTTCAATGCTACAAACATTAATAAAACCCCAATACGCATAATTGACTTCCAAAATCCAGAGGATGTGATTAGTCACAATAAAATAGTCAAATTTGTGGAACAGATGCTAAAATTATATAAAAATCTTGAGACTTCAAAAATTCCAACTGAAATAAAACTATTAAAAAGCCAAATAGATGCTACAGATAAACAGATTGACAATTTAGTTTATGAATTGTACGGATTGACCGAAGAAGAGATAAAAATTGTTGAAGCAGTCTAGAACTTTTAAAAGGTGTTTTTATGGCAGATATAAATGAAACAAATCTAGATTTCGATGAAGAATTAAATGATTTCGAAAAAAGCCTTTTTAAGAAGTATCGTAATGATTTGAGGGAGTATATTAGAAATGAAAATGTAGAAGATGTATATACATTAACAGATGGGAGTTTATTAGCATCATTAGTACTAATTAGGTCCCATAACTCTCAAGAAAAGTTAAATAAGCTTACTACTGTATTAATCATATTCACACTAGTTTTACTACTTTTTACGATAATTTTAGCAGTTTTGACTGCTTTATTATATATCAAAAGTTAATTCCGTTTATATTATTGAACTTCGTTATATGGATATATGACGAAGTAGCTCATTCTAGATATATTATTTTATAAGTAATCTTCAAAAATATTATATAATATATGCTTCAGATATCAGATGAGGCATTATCATGAATAAAAAACCAATCTTTAAGCAATTAAACTTTAAACTATCAAAAAAACAACTCGAAGACCTGGAAAAACTATCAAATACCTGGGTAATGTAAGTAGATCCAACCTAATTTATTTTAAAATTTTTAATTTTAACTCTTTCTATTTCAGAAAAAAACTTATTTTCCTAGAAAAATTATTTAAGGTATCAAATATTTTCAAAAAAGATATTTTGAAAAAATTATTAAAATAGTGAAATTCATGGTTGTATCATAGTTTTTCCTTCTTTATATGCTGAACCAATGATATTTCCCAATTCCCAGTATTTTGCGTTAGCTGAAGTGAATAATAGTGGGTTTATCTTCTTAAAATCTAATTTTCCATTTGTTATGCATTCTTCGTTTACATATGTTTCAAGGACTTCACCTATGAAGATGTCACGACCAGGGAGATTAACTGTTTTGGTAAGTTTGCAAAGCATATTTATAGGACAATCTTCAATTAGGGGTGCTTTATCTACTTTGCCAAAAAATGTTTTAAAAACTTTTGATTTATCAGTATTATGGCCTGAAACAAGNNCCAATATTTGTATAATGTGGCTCAACTGAACCAATATAAACATATGTAGTAGGTCTGGGTGCTAAAAGTCCAAAACATCCATAAGTGGCAAAATTAACTTTACCTTCAATAATTGAACTTGCAATACAAATAGGAACTGGAAATGATACAATTTTAGTTTTCACTTTTGACATAATTAACCCCTCAAAATCTTGCTATCAATACTTTTACACCATAAACGTATTTATTTAAAATTATTTATTTTTAAAGTATTCTTGTTGATTTAACTGTAAAATATTTACTAAATTTTTTATAAAATTAGGGTCGTTAGTCTGTTCACTAAAAAATTTATTTTCCATTTCTTCAACAATTTGAAGTGCTTTTTTTATCCTTTCACGCCCATCATCTGTTATTGATATACATTTTGCACGTGTATCAAATTCACATTCCTCTCGGGATATGAGATCCTTTTTTTCAAGTGTTTTCAAGACTTTTGATGTCATCATAATATTAGTTTTAGCATGATTAGCCAGCTTAACTTGAGTTATATCCTCGCCAAATCTTTCAAGCCAAGCAATACCTGATAACAAAGCAAACTGTACATGTGTTAAATCAAGTTCTTTCAAAGCTAAATTCATTTTACGTTGCCAAAGATGCGTTATTTGCCAAAAAAGAAAACCTACACTTTCTTCCGGTTTTTCACGCCAATATTCAACATATTTGTTATTGTCGATCATAATTTCATTCTAAAAAAAAAGATTAAAGTTGATGAAATGTCAACATATATCCATCAANNCATCTGAATTTTTAACACTGAGGAATGTTTTTTCAATATCCTCAACACCAAACCATATGGAAACACCTAAACCTAGGGGCATGTTTTCTTTAATTTCGAACATTGGTTTACGGATAGCAAAAATAGCTCCACCATCATCTTTAAATACTATTGCATCTGGACGTTTATCTTCTGTTTTTTCAAATCCCAAAATCTCTGTATAGAACTTGGAAGAAGATTTCAAATCCTTAACTTGAACTGAAATAAAACAAGTTAAACACCTATTAAAGATGTTAAATATTTAACAATTTCAAGTTTATAGAGTTTGAACTTCGCATTATATAAAAAATTATTATTTTCTTTTTTTAAAATGATTTTACCCAAAAGCTTATATAGGATTGGTACATAATATCACATATTCGATATCGCTAAGTTGATATTTATTTGTGAATAAACTTCTAAATAACATTAAAAACTTAGCACAGCTCATATTTAATATCGTATTACGATGTTCATATCGAATCTGTGATAAAGGAGGAAATGATAAAAGATGTGGGATAAATTAAATGATCTTCACCAAGATCTTCACCAAAATTTTCATGAAAGAATAGAGGAATTGCAGAACCTAGGGGGTTTAAGAATATGGATAATCCACATATTGGATGAAAATGGACCTCAAAATGGTGTAGAGATCATGGATGCGGTACAACTTCATCATGATGCATTACACAACCATGGACTCTTTAGGGATCATAAACACGCCAAACGACCTTCACCAGGTTCAGTGTATCCTATGCTTAAAAAAATGGTATCTGAAAATCTAATATGCAAAAAAGAAGATGGTAGGTACGATTTAACAGTAAAAGGGCAAGAAATGAGCGATAAAATATTTAAACGTTTTCAAGGGTTTCACGGAAAACATAGAAATCGAGGGCCATTAGCAATAGAAAACATTTTAACAGAAATTGATAGCTATGTTTCTTACTTGGAAAATATTAAAAAAGAGAAACTTGTACCCCATGAAGAATTAATAGGATTATTGAGTGAAAGGCTCAGAAATATACAAGAATCACTTCATGATGATTAAATCAAAGTTTTAATCTATTTTAACGTATATTAAATTCAAAATCAAATTAATATAGGAGAATAAAATGACAGAAAACGCTATAGAGATGGAAAACCTCACTAAAAAGTTTGGCGATTTCACAGCAGTAGATAATATCTCACTAGACATAAAGAACAATGAGATATTTGGGTTTTTAGGTCCAAACGGGGCCGGTAAAAGTACTACCATAAGGATGCTCTGTACGTTATCTAATCCCACTTCTGGTTCTGCCAAAATAGCTGATTATGACATTATGAAAGATCCTGCAGAAGTTCGAAAGAAAATCGGATTGGTTGCAGAAAAGATGATAATGTATGATACACTTACCGCAGCAGAAAATCTACGATTTTTTGGGAAACTCTACGCAATACCCAAGCAAAAACTTGAAGATAGAATTGACGAGTTACTTGAATTAGTTAACATGCAAGAATGGAAACATACACAGATCAGTAAATTTTCAACCGGAATGAAACAACGTATAAACGTAATAAGAGCTCTGCTGCCGGAACCAGAGATAATTTTTATGGATGAGCCTACACTTGGACTTGATCCACAGACTACATATTCTATACGGGACATAACCCGAGAAATTAACAAAAGCGGAGTAACGGTCATATTAACAACACATGCCATGATTGAAGCAGAAGCGCTAAGCGATAGAGTTGCGATCATTGATCATGGTAAGATTGCTGCTCTTGATACCCCACAAAACCTTAAGAATCTAATAACAAAGAGTGATGTATCTATATTTGGTGCTAAAATTACGAATCTGACACCTAAACTGATTGAGAAGATTAATTCACTTGATGTGGTTGCAGCTGTTTCACAACAAGATGATCACAATTTGAAAATAAGTGCCAATGGTACAGATGCTCTTAACCAGATCATAGATGTTATCCGTCACGAAGGTGGCAACATTGCATCCATAACTAATAGCAATGAATCTACACTGGAAGACGTTTTTTTAGCAGTTACAGGTAAAGAAATACGTGATCAAGCAACCGAAAAAGCAGCTCCAACGCCCCACCATAGGGATGGACAGGCACCAAAATCGAGGATAAGGTGAAATTATGGATGCAATAAAGATATTAAAAGATAGTTATCATGTAATGATTAAGGATTTGATCCAGTTTAGACGTAATAAAATGGAGCTATCAACACTTATTATCATGCCTTTGATTTTCTTAGTAATGTTTGGCTTCATTTTCCCAAGTGGTGGCACGCATGAAAATGTTCAAATGGGACTTGTCAACTTGGATCAGGGCACCGGAAGTAATCAATTCATAACACAAATGGAAACTATGAATAACCAACTGGCAACTAGTAAAAATAGCAGTTACATGACCTTTAATAATTATTCTAGTGTTGATGCAGCTAAAACAGCTATTAGTCAAGGGAAAATAAGTGGTGCATATGTTATACCTCCTGGATTCTCAAATAATGTGACGAATGGACAACCTGGAAATGTTATAATTGATGTGGATAACAGTAATCCTCAAGCTTCTGGGATAGTTGAACAAGTATCATTAGGCACCGTGAGTGGGTTGAATGGAGTAATGGCACAAACTAATGTTTTAAAGTTGGGTAATGCAGCAAATCAGCAAATTAATCCCCAAGCCATAATAGCCCCTTATACTCCGAATATTGTAACTACCATACCTGGTGCGACTAACTACTTCAATTTCCTAGCACCAGGATTGATGATCATGATAGGTATGATGGCTGTTATGATTGGTATTCCTGAAGCAATCTCTAAAGAAAAGGAAATGGGCACATTTGATGGAATGTTGTCTGCACCAATTCATCATCTCTCAGTTATTCTTGGAAAAACGGTAGCATTGTCCTTAAGAGGATTAATCCAGTGTATATTTGTACTAATATTTGCTGTCCTACTCTTTGGAGTGACGATACAGGGAAACCTACTACTGGCATTTGTCATGATCTTCCTAGGTATTTTCAGCTTTATAGGAATAGGAATTATGGCCGTATCCACGGCTAAAGACCAGGGAAGCGCTACAATGATTGTGAACCTACTCATGTTTCCCATGATGTTCCTGGGTGGTGTAATGTTTCCTATACAACAAATGCCTTGGATCTTACAGGATGTTTCTAAGCTGATTCCTTTAACCTATGCAGCCGATGCTATGCGTAAAATAATGCTCTTAAATGCAAATGTGGCAGACATATCCACCGATATAATTGTATTATTGGCTTTCGGTATTGTTACAATGGCTATTGCATTACCATTGTTCAGTAGATCAATGAAACAATAGATTCAGTTTTAAACATCTATTTAAGAATAAATGAAGTGTTCATAAATGAAAACAAAAAGGAAGAATCAAAATAGAAGTAATGGGCAATAAATGATACCTAAATTTATTTAAAAGAATGTAAAAACTCAACATTACATTTTTTTTTATTGTAAATCTTACTTAAGAAACACCCATACAATTCACAATGTACCGACGAAGACGATGATTTACATACACAGATGATGGAGAAGTTTATTGTACAGAGAGGGCGTCATTTTTGGCGAGCATGGACATTCGTTCGGCAAAGGCCGTATGCCGAGATTCTTCGGCAGAAGATTCCCACATGATTGGAATGGCTGGCAGGACGAAATTTTCGACGGGGAGCGTGTTCTCGATAAACGAACAGTCATAATAAAGGGAGAAAAGATTATAAACGTCGGAGGCCCGGCTCCTTCTGGCGCGGAGATTGTTGATGCGAAAGGCTGTACCCTGCTGCCGGGATTGATCGACGCACATTCCCATCCAAAAATGGATACCTTGAAGTTTTCCTTGACCTTCGGCGTCACCACCACGTTTCAAATGCAGGGATTCAGGCCCAAATAGATCACCGAACTAAGAGATGTGACCGATTGTCTGACATCGTTCGTAGCCATCAGTGCGCAGGGCGGCCATCCGTCTGAAATGCTAACACCAGAAGTTGTCGCTCAACATAAAGCTATGGCGGCAAAGATGGGCGGAGCAGCTCCCAAAAAACACGCCAAGACGCCTGAAGAGGCAGCTAGTATTGTTGCCGAGCGCGTGGAGCAGGGAGCGGATTATATTAAAATCATGATTGAAGACGGAACAGTGTTTGGCCATCCAGGTACTCCTGATCTCACTAATGAAGTGATTGCGGTTACCTGTGCCGAAGCCCATTGTCTTGGCAAAATAGCTGTCGCGCATACTATGTCAATTAAAGCTTCCAAACGCGCCATAAATGGTGGGATCGACGGTTTGATGCATATTTTCATTGACAAACCGCATACAAATGAGATCATTGGTGCTATCATCAATTCAGGCGTGTTTGTATGCCCCACGATTGCCGCCGGCGCGTCTGTGATCGGAGATAGTGACGCCCCCGAATTTGCCAAAGATAAGCGCGTAAGCTCCAAATTGAGCGAAGAATGGCTGAATACTCTTTACAATCAAATAGGTTCCTATCCACAGGGAAAAACGGAATATGTTTTAGAGACAGTGAAGGCTCTCCACGATGCGGGAGTAGATATATTGGCTGGCAGCGATGCGTCGATTGCTTCAATTGGGGGTATGGTGCATGGGGCTAGCCTGCACCACGAGCTTCAGTTACTCGTCAGGGCCGGACTGACACCAATTGAGGCACTCAGAGCCGCCACATCTGTTCCTGCGCGCCTCTTCAATATTTTTGACCGTGGCCGAATTGTGGTACCCTTAGGTCCATAAATGATTATATGTCCTGCTGCCCCTTCTCTAGTAGATTCATAAATCTCTCTCAACTCATTAAGTTCATCTTCCCTACCTGTAAAATATGAAGGGAAAATACCAGTTCTCTTTCTAAATGGGTTCATAAGTTTCACCATAAATTGGATATTTACATAAAAAAATTTTATGATTCTTATGTTTTTTTATGATTTAATTATGGACTTAAGAAAATCATTTCGTTAACATTTCAGAACAAAAAAAATGAGATTTTGAAATAAATTCACTAATCCTAAATATTGTAATAGATCCGTTCATTCTTAATATCTAAAGAAAATTTCTTATAATTTAATTAAACTCTTTAAATAGGAAAATAATCCTCTAACCTAGTTTCTGATATTTTATATAAAATCTGTACTTCACCATACCGCCCTATAACGAAGTAGCTTATTTTAGATATATCATTTATAAGATAACTTGAAAAACATTATATAATATGTGCTTAAGAGATATCAATAGGGTGTTATCGTGAATGAAAAACCAATCTTTAAGCAATTAAACTTTAAACTATCAGAAAAACAACTCGAAGACCTTGAAAAACTATCAAAAGCAATGGGTAATGTAAGTAAATCCAATCTAATTAGAATAGCAATAACTGAATATATAATGAAATATAAGAACTTAATTAAAATAGTTTTGAAAATTTTTTTGTTTGAAATTTGATAGAATTATTTATAGAAAATAGAGAGAATTTCGATTAACTATTGTTTTTGATTATTTTTGTAGTGTTTGAATTTTTTGGTGAGTGTTTATGTATTTTTTCGCGTATTTTTTCTTTTTTTCTATTTATTTTCTCTATTTTTTTTTGTTAGCGTTCGCTAGGTTGTGTTTTTTTGTTTGAGGGTGTTTAATTGCATGAGGTTGTAGCAGAAGCAGGTTATGATGTTTTTGGTGTGTGTTCTGAGTGTTGTGGTGACTTTTACGTAGCCTGAGTGGAATATGTTTTTGATTNNATTACGGCGTATGGTCGTTCTCCTGGTGCTCTTTTGCGTGTTATGCGTTTGTTTCGCATTTTTTCTTTTATATTTAGTGGGTGGCCGCGTGTTGCACGGTTCATGGTTGCATTATAGCCTTTGCATGGTGCTCCGAAGTATCCGCGGTCTCGGTATGCAACTTCTCCAGGTTTAGTGAGGTCAACTTGACTATCATGAACAGATGCAGGG
>PLXT01000035.1:0-360 GCA_003151535.1 Methanobacterium sp. | reverse complement strand
TCTCTGAAAGCCCAGACCGTGGAACGGTCTGGGATTATTTCAGGAAATCCTAGAAACTTTCTAAATGATATACGGTCATTAGCTTGTCTTTCAAGCTCAGGATCCGACAATCCATACCACTGCTGCAGAACCAACATCTTAAACATGACTATCTCATCATTATTATGTCTGCCACCACGCTCTGTTTGATTATCATACATACTACGAATTATTGACCTGAAAGATTCCCAATTAATAAGAGGATCAATCTCAGCCAACTTATCACCAAGCTGTTCCACACGAGCATACTCATTCTTCATTACATAATTGGTAAAAGTCTTCATAATACTTCTATAACCCTAATACCATATAAATCTATTG
>PLXT01000139.1 GCA_003151535.1 Methanobacterium sp. | reverse complement strand
ACCACCAAAACAGACCTCCAAAAGCTTTCCGAAACATAAAAAATCTAAGACCCTAAATACTATATTAAACAAAAATATTTTGGATTATTAATAAGAAGTTTAATTGGATTATAGATACAATCCATTTAAAATTAGATATTTAACTTCAGAATAGCCATAGTTAGATTATTAAAAGCTAATGTATTATTTGGGTTTATTTCCAATGCTTTTTCAAAATTTTTAATACTATCAACAACATTTTCATGCATTAATAAAAGAAAACCTTTATTATTAAGAGCTAGATCATTTTTTGGATTTATTGCTATTGCTTTATCATAACATTCTATTACTTCATTATATCCTCCAAGCTTCTCTAAAGCAACTCCTTTATCAGTCCATGGGATATCATATTCTGAATCTAATTCAATTGCTTTATCAAACCATTCTATAGAATCTTCATATTTTTCACTTAATAATAATAAATAACCTTTCTCTCTGTATAAACGGGAATCAATTGGGTTTAAATCTATTGCTTCTTCAAAACATTTTATTGCTTCTTCATATTCTCCAAGTTTAGTAAATGCAAATCCTTTATTTATCCATGAGAATTCATATTCTGAATCTAATTCGATTGTTTTATCAAACCATTCTATAGAATCTTCGTATTTTCCCATTAGTAATAATAAATAAGCTTTACGATAATATAAATTATGGTCGTCGGGGTTTAGATCTATCGCTTTATCAAAACATTCAAGTGCTTCTTCATATTTTTCAAGCTTCCCAAATGCAAATCCTTTATTTGTCCATGCTAATCCATATTCTGAATCTAATTCGATTGATTTATCAAACCATTCTATAGAATCTTCATATTTTTTACTTAATAATAATAAATAACCTTTCTCATAATATAAACGAAAATCATCAGGTCTTAATTGGATTACTTTTTCAAAACATTTAATTGCCTCTCCATATTTTTCAAGTTTCTCTAATGAGTTCCCTTTGTTTATCCATGAGATTTCATATTCTGAATTTGATTCTATTGATTTATCAAACCATTCTATAGAATCTTCATATTTTCCTGCTAAATATAAAGAAAAACCTTTATTATTATTAAAACGAAAATTTTTAGGTTCAATTTTGAGTGCTTCACTGAAATTAATAAGAGCATCATCATATTCGCCTAAATTATCCAATGAAACTCCTTTAATATTCCAAGCATTGCTATTTAATGGATTTATCTCTAAGACCTTATCTATACATTCAATTGATTCATGACATTTATTTTTAATATTGCTAAAAACAGTCCCTAATATATATAACGCAATTTCATCTCCAATTTCAATTAATACATCCTTAAGCCAATCTAATTCACTTGATGAAGGAGTATATTTAGAAATTTTCAAATAATTCCCATGCATAATATTAATTAATCCTTTTTTCTCAATGATTAATGAATGTCCTTCAAGGTTATTCAAAACTGGTTCAAAAATATGATCTGGGTTGAAATTTTCTATTTCAATTTTTTCTAAGTAGACTTTTTTTAAGGTCTCTTTTAGTATAAAATGGATTCCACCAACAGCAAATAACTTGATTAATTCAAATAAAATTCTATTTTCTTTCCAAAAATTTTTACTTTGATTATATAGTTTCCATTCTTTCTAATTTAAGAAACATTGAGCCTACTGTTCCATCGAAATCACTAAAATTGATATCTTCTAATTGATTAGAAATTTTTAATGCGAGACCTAATTGCTCATTTTCTATTTTTATATCTACAAAAATATTTTTCAGATGTCCAAATTCTTCTTCAGCTTTATCATAATTATTTCCAGTAATACAAGTAGCTACAATGATATATCCATCAGAATTTAAATCAAGCTTTTTTATTAATTGATTAAGATTCAATTTATTCACATATTCATCTAAATCATCCAAAAAAATAATTGGTTTACCTTTAAAGAACTTATCGGGAATTTCTTCAATTTTTATAATTCTGTCAGAATAAAATTTAATAATCTTAAATCTTTTTAAAACTTTTAAATATTCATATACACTTCTTGTTTTACCAGATGATGCTCTTCCAGTAATAATAAAATTTTTCTTTTCATCCAATAAATTAGGAATAATATTAAGTTCTTCAAATTTCTCATATTCTTCCCGATATTTTGCTATGTTAAAATCTTCATGTTTTAAGTTTTCAGATTTTTCATAGAATTCAAAAAATTTCTCTTTGATATAATTATCTTTTTTAAAACGATTAAAGAAATATACCACTATCCCGGATAATATAGTAATTAATGAACCCCATAATCCATATTTACTAATAAAATAACTAATATCATCAAATGATAATACTAAAATAGAGTAAATATCGTAAACCATACTTCATATTTAAAATCTCAATTTAAATCTTTTTCTATAAAAGAATGAATAAAATTTTAATAGTTAAATCATGCAAAATGAAATCTTTATAGTTAAATCAGCAATTAAAAAAAATATCTGATAAACTAGGAAAAATAGTATTTTAGGATTTCATGCCATTTGTAAAAATTCAAACTTTAAATCTGTTAACTTTCTAAAAATTTGTCATTGAGTTTTTATAATTAATTTAGATTAAGATAATGTATACGAATTCTGTTAAACTGTACTTAAACTCTTCAAAAATTAAATTTTAATAATTTTATTTTTTTAATTTAGAAAACCAAATTACTATTACTTATTTATTATTCCTCAGATCCATACTTTATTATACAATTTTAGTATAATTTGCTGTTCACAGCACTGGCAAACCCTCTTTTAATAACTCGTTATTTCATGATATATTCAGTTATTGATATCCGGATTAGATTAGATTTACTAACAACTTTTGTTGGTGTAGTAACCACACGTTTGAAGATATGCAAAAATCATTTAGTGCTGAAAACTCGATTTTTAACATTCATTTACTTAAATTTAGCTAATCTTTTAATAATTATTCATATGAACAACTCTAATTAAATGGATCAAACAAATAGGATTAGAAGAGTAGTTAATTATTTTCAAATATGTGTTATGGGGTTAGAAGTGATGTCCCCATACGTACTTTTTACTAAAAGAGTTAACCTCTATAAAATGAAGGGTTTGATAGTAAGGTATGTGTATGCTTAATCGTATCTGTTGATATAATGAAAATATACACTTGAAACGATACCTTTATATATGCCTTTATCAAAATTGCAAGTGTATTGATTTATCACTATTTATCACTTTTTAAAGATCCTGAATTTCACATGATTATACAAATTTCGATTATTTTGTTATTACATATTAATTTCATCGATTATTATCTTGATAATATTATTAAAATATTACTCCATTCATAATATAACTTTTTATTTCAGGTTCATATATAAATATAACTATTTTTAATACATATTTAATGTTTTAGTGTATTTATCAGGGTTATATATAAAAAAAATATTAGTTTAGATCATTATCAATAATAGCGATTTCTTTATCTAAACCATAAAGTTTATATACACATTTATTTATTTCCTCTTCAATTTGTATTATTTTTTCATCAACTGTTTCTTTATCATTTATTATTTTGATTATAGATCTAATTCTGTCCAATTTAGGAATATTGATATTAAATATGTCATCAGTTAGAGTTTCAGTTTTTTTAAATTTTTCAAAATTTATACTTAAATATAAAAACAAAAATTCCAACACTAATGGATTATCAACTTGAATATAATTGTTTTCATTTAGATATAATTTATTTTTATCAGTTTTTAATGCTTTTAATTCTAAACCATCATCTAAAGAGAATTTGACACAATTTAAATTAATTAATTTATCAATATCATCTTCATTTATTAAATCTTCAATATCTAATGGTTTTTTAAATTCTAGTATTTTTTGAACATTATCCATAATATTATCCATAAAAGCCTCTTCTTTAGAATTTCGAGGAAACTTTATAGGAATATCTACTAAAAATTGAGGTTCAAATTCGTATCCATCCTTTCCTAATGATTTAAAATGATTCTTACAATAAAATTGCATCATCTTAGAGTTTAATATGCCTAGAATGAACGTGATATACTTTTTATATTTTTCTTTTGGTACTATAGTTGAACAGGTTTCTATAACATAATAATTATCATAATCGATAGTAAATCCATATTTACTAGAAATTCTTTGAGTTAATATCTTTGGGTTTTCAAATAGAGTTGGATTTAACGGTTGTTCAATATTATACCAATTTATATCTTCTCCTCTATCTTTTCTTGATTTATATTGAGCTCTATTTTCTAAAGTATCTTTATTAGAAGGTTTAGAAAGGTAATTAAAAGTATTTGGATAATTTTCCATATTCAAATCAATATCTTTGTTAAGATATAATAAATATAAATCTTCATAATTAATAGACCATTTATTTACACTAGTTCCAATTATTACTCTTTTAAGTAACTCTTTTTCTAATCGCAAATCGTCAATACTTCTTTTATTAATAACGAACACATCTTTAGATCCTGTACGTATACCTCTATAATTATCACAAATTTTTGATAGTTTACAGCTGGAATTATGGACAATAGTCTCTTTAATTTCATTAATATATGGGGGATTCAAATTCCATACTTTAATAAATTGTTTTCCTTTACGGTCTTCTTCTAATTTCGATATTAAATCGTTTTGTGGTAAATTATATGAGAATATATATTCATTTTTAATCAAATGAGGTTAATAGAAATTNNCCATTATCAAATGAGGTTAATAGAAATTCTCTATAATAGTTTTAAAACTACTTATATCTAAAATTGAGCATTTACTCTCCTAAAAATTAGTTTAGAAAAAGATAAAATAATTTAGATTAAACGTGCCTAATATTTATCATTAATTTTATCCTCTACATCTATATCATCTTCATCATCCTTTTTATCCGGATATAACCATGAAGATTTATCATCACCCTGAAGATATGTGTAAACATATGATGCTGCAACTATACTAATACAGAATGCTATAGTTACTAGAAATTGGTGCTGTAACCATGGAGAGGATAGAGGATAATTTTTGAGGTAAAACATTGCCATAACCCCTAGAAATCCTACTACAATAAATGTAAAAAATGCAGCTATTAAACTCGTTATCTTTTTCTGATTCATAATATGAAACTTCCCTGAAATTTTTATAATTATATTAATCTAATCTTTAGTAAAAAATTATACTGATGTTTATAAATTATCTAAATGTTCGATTTTCTTTTATATATTATTTGGGTATTAGTAAAATTATGGAATATCCATATAATATTATACGATATTCAAAAACCATTTAAATAATTTCAACTGATTATTAAATATGGAAGTAAAAAATAGAATAATATTAGCACTGGACCTTCAAAGCATTGAAGAAGCAATGGAGGTTGTAAGAAGTGTTAAAGAGTATATGGACACCATAAAAATTGGTTATCCACTTGTACTTGCAGAGGGTCTGGGATCAATATCACAAGTCAAAGAAGAATTTGACTGTAAGATAATAGCAGATTTTAAAGTGGCAGATATACCTGAAACTAATCAAAAAATTGCAAATCTTACATTCAAAGCTGGTGCAGATGCAATAATAGTGCATGGCTTTGTTGGAGAAGACAGTTTGCAAGCGTGTCTAGATTCAGCTGACAAATATGAAAAAGATGTTTTCCTCCTTACAGAAATGTCCCATCCTGGAGCTAAAAAATTTCTTCAGCCAGCAGCAGAGGAAATAGCACAGATGGGTGTTGACATGGGTTTGAAAAATTATGTTGCACCATCAACCAAACTTAATAGACTAGAAAAAATCAGATCAGTTGTTGGAGAAAGTTCATTCATAATATCCCCTGGTGTTGGTGCACAGGGTGGAGATCCAAGTAAAACACTGGAATTTGCAGATGCAATAATTGTTGGACGTTCAATCTATCTTTCTAAAGACCCTGAAAATGCTGTTAAGTCCATCATAAATAGTATTAAATTTTAGGCCAGCCAGTTCATAAAACAAATCAAACAGTATGAAATATACAAAAGTAGGTAGCAAGAAATACTGAACACCTGGAATTTTAAGAACAGGATATGTTGATTGGAAGAGTCCTAATAAAGCGAATGCGAGTACTGCAATTTTAAGTGTAAATCTGTATTCAAAGAATGACTTTACCCTCTTATTTTTAATTAAAGAGTTATCATTTCCAATTTCGTCCAGAAATGCTGCAAAAGAACATATTAAAAGGGTGATTAATCCAATACTTGGAATTCCAATATAAACCACTATTAAAACGAACAGTATGAGGGCTGCTATGTGGTTTAAGCTATCAACTTTCAATGATAGCACGGTACCTATCAATATTGCTATGAATATACAGGCAGCATCTGCACTGGTAACTGCCAAGTAGCCAATAAATGATCCGCAGAGTACTCCTGCTACAATTGCTAGACCTATATTTTTTTCCCGGTCATATGCATCATCAGAAAGTTTCATAAAAAATCCTGAGAGTGCATATAGTATTGGTTCAAAATTCATGATTGGATATATCCTTATTTGATGATCACTTAAAAAATTAGATATAATTATTTGAATGGATTTTATCCGATTATACTAAAATATCTAACCTTTATTCATCTCCATTGCACCTGCAAGCATCAGAGGGAAGATTATTGTTGCATCTCCAATGACTGTTACAAGATTGGATCCGGCTTTTGCCTTTGCCCATGACTTGGCTTCTTCGAGTGGAGCACCACCCAGACTTCCAGTCTCACTTCGATCCATTGTCACTTGAATTGCGGCATCAACACCACCCGTGAGCAGATTAGACGCCAATGCATAATGTTTTGGAAGTCCCCCACCCAATATGACAGTGGTCACCCTTTTAGAACCGTATACTATATCAGATAATTCACTCATATCACCCGAAGCATCAAGATGAAGTTCATTGTCCTGTGTGAACATCCATAGCTGTAAACCCAACATACTGTCTATTAATCCGGGAGCATAAATTGGTACTCCCTTTCGAGCAGCTGTTTTTAGTATTGATTCCTCATCAGATAATGTAGATCCAATTTCTGTTAAAAATTCCCTTATCGTGAGATTATTCTCTTTTTTGACAATATCAGACATTATTTTGGTTATTTCTTTTTCAAAAACTTCAAAATCTTCAGATTTAGTATANNTGGGTTATATTAGCACCGCTTGTAATTAAAACATCAACCATATCATCCTCAATCATGTTTCTTATAACCTTTCTAAGGCCTCCTGGTACAAGGGGCCCTGCAACACTAAGAAAAATAGTAGTATCGTCATCATCAAGAGTTTCTGCAAGTAGTTTAGTCGCCCTGTACATCCTTCCAGCACCTAAAACTCCAGATCTTCCCATTTGCTCTATGAGTTCCAGCACACTCATTCCATCTTTGATATCCATATGATCAATAATCAATTTTACACATCCCCTGAAATTATAAGTTTTAATTAAATTATAATAATAATACTTAGATTTGTTAATAAGCTCTTATTATCCTTTTAAATTCATAAATAGAATGTTTATAATTTAAAGATCTAACAATAATATATACAAATAGTTGATATGAAGACTATTTAAAATTAAGTTAAAAGAGTTATAAAATAGAATTAATATTTTTATTTATAGTTAAGAACGTAATTTATTAAACTAGTCGAATCTATGCGTCCAACTAATATCTTGTATTTAACCAGCTTAAAACCACTTTTCCCGGTTTACTTGGACAAGTAGTGTAAAACTTTTGGTACTTCACTATAATTTGAGGTAAATTATATATTCANNAAACTTTTGGTACTTCACTATAATTCGTGTTACTTGAGCCTAGCTATCTGATCCAGGAGGTCTGTTCTGGTTATTATTCCAATTGGATTGGTTGAATCTTGGTCAACAACTATAAGTCTTCCTATTTTGTTTTTATACATGATTTCAATGGCATCAGCAATCATGACATCCTTTTCAATAGTTATAATGTGTTTTGACATAATATCTTCCACATTAAGACCTTCATTATCTTTGGCGATTGCCAAAATAATATCTGAAAGTGTTAAAATTCCCACAACACGTCCTTTGTTTAATACCGGTGCACCTTCTATCCCTTCATTAGATAATACTACTGCTGCTTCTTTAATACTATCGGTAGTATTTAGATTGATAAGATCTTTAGATGCAACATCAAATACTGTCTTTTTTGGAATACTTCTGATTGCAGTAGTATCTAACAGGAGTATGTTATCCATATCATCNNCTTCCAACAACTACACCCTCTACAACAAGTTTATTGACGGGTGTTGGTCCTATTCTAATCTCATCCCCGAGATCTAGGTACTTTATGTTTCCAACAGCTTTTATGGCTGCTTCACATTCTCCAGGATGAGTTATGCTCGTGAACTCGATCTGGGAAACAGTTATATCTTTAACCTTCTTTCCGTCCCTGAATATTGGTACCAATGTTTGATTATCTGAAGCTTGAATGTTCAAAGTGTGATAAGCCTTAATTGTGGGTTTATAACCGCCTCTTGGTCCAGGTACTCCTTTTACAAGACCTAAACTTCTTAAAGATTGCATTTGATTTCTTATAGTACCCGGGTTACGATTCATTATCAGAGCTATTTCTTCTCCCTTAATGGAGGCATCGGCATTCCTATATAAATTTATAAGGCTTTGTAGTATTTCCTTCTGGACAGATGTGAGCATTCAATCACCTTTAATTTGTTATTATTTATAATTATCANNGATTAATAAATTCTAGTAAGATAATCTTTCCTCTGAAAGGAAATAGTTATTACTAGGGCCATAACAAAATTTAGAGCTTAAAAATGGTATATATCAACCTAGGGATTAAATATTTGAATTTAATAACGAGTTAAAATCGTTAATTTGGTTTAAGTATTCAATTCCAGATATCCTTATAAATTAAGATATATCGCTTCATGTTTATTTATACAAAAATTGAACAACTGAAACCCATTTATCAATATTTTATTGTATTTCTTGTAATTTTCATACTATACATCGTTTTATTAATAATTGAATTATTATATTCTTAATTTATTAATTTTTTAATCCAAATATCACTAAAAAAATAGGATGCATTATTTCTGTGGAAAAGCCTCGAAGAAAAGTGCTTTAAAATCTTTTAGATATTCTTTAGGGAAGGTCATACCCACACAAATTACTAGAACTCCTGTCCCCATTAGATTCTCTTCATCATTCGGATCTTCCATAACCTCTTCATCAAAAACAAGGTTTACTTTAGCTTTTTCTTGAAGGAAGTCCCATAGAGTTTCATGTATTTG
>PLXT01000045.1:14209-37165 GCA_003151535.1 Methanobacterium sp. | reverse complement strand
ATTAATAATCTCTTCCATATACTCCTCAGGATCAACATGCCAAAGAGGTGCTTTAGATTCAAGTCCAATATCTTTACATAACTGGTCAATTCTAGATTTTTGGTACTCTGAAGCAAGTGCACCCGTAAATATAGCTTCAACACCCTTATTTTTCAGATCATTTAAAACGACCTTTAGATCTTCAAGCTCCCTTTCCTTTACTCCATGTGTTTTTGCCTTGATGAGTGGAATTCCCATGGCTTCAGATGAAAGNNAAAAAAATAAAATATATTTTCTATCTTCTAAATTCAGATATCTTCCTTCTCACCCTTTGTAATACACCTAGGATACTATCTATAAACATTCCAGAAAGTCCTGTTATCATACCAATTAATCCACAGAAAAGTATTATGTTGGATTTGTTAGGCATTATACTGGATATTTTTTGAAGATTATCAACTGATGGGCCAGATACATTGGTTATTACAACTTCTCCCTGTGGAAGTTGTGCAATTATCTGAGTATACTTTGAGGATTGTACAGCCATTGTGACATTCACCATACCGTAACTTATACTCATACCACTAACATACATCATCCATGTTTGTAAAGTGTTTATAGTATCCTGTGGGTCGGTATTGTTTTTTATCTCCAGTATCATTGTGTCATTTGTTGGCATTTCAACAGAAGTCACATTACTATCTTGTTCAGGCATCCTTGTCATGAAAAAACTTTGTGAACTATTTGTCATGGGATCTGTTTTAATTGTTATACCATTACTTTGAACACTTTGAACACCGTCAATTTGTGTAGTATTTTGAATAAAATTAGATATGTTGACATCGGTTGAAACATTTATATCTACCATATCTGTGCCCGTGGAGGTACCAGTAATGATTGAGCTTGCAATAGCTGGAATATCATCAAAAGCAGGAGCTATAAAAAATGCACCGCCTACCGCTCCAACAGTAAACCCGAGAAATATTACAAATAATATGTTTCTTTTCCCGATTAAGGGAGTTAAAAGAGCTGCTGAAAATATAAAGACTAATAGGAATATGAATAGTCCTATCATCAATATAACTGATAATGTGTCCATGTTTTAATCTCTGATCTTATTGCTAATAAACACTTGTCCAATAAACATCTAAAAAAAAATTTATATAAAAATAAGATTTAATTAATTTGTCTGAATAATTGCACCAGAATTATCTATATAAACTGTTTTCGAGGTACTATTTAGAGTTATTGGAACAACCCAAGCAGAATATATTGTTCCATTAATATTAAGATTATTTTGAAATGTTGGAGTACCAATGGTATAGTTTGGAAAGGCGTTGAGTGCTATATTTTTAGCTTGATCAGCTGTTAATGTAAAGTTTCCACTGGTGGTTGAATTATTAGAAGTTGAATTATTAACTGCCGGTACAGCATAGGGTAAGGGAGTTGCAGGAGCAGTAGCTACTTGATTTGATTGTAAACTCGGTTCTGGAGTTCCTGAAAATGGTATAAAATATGCGTAAAAAATTATTATTAAAACAACAACGCCAACACCTATTAATGCTTTTTTTTCCCAACCATCTTTCAAGTTCATAATTACCATTTATTTATGTTGTATATAATTTAATCGGAGAATTAACTTATCTGGATCACACCATTTACATTAGTAACTTGATAACTATTGGCATTGTTAATGGTTGTTGTGCCACTGAATTTTGTAGGGATTACATTAATAACCATATTAGTTGTACCCGTAGTAACTGTAATAACTCCCATGGTGGTACCGTTAGCTGTTGTGTTACTTGGTGTCGCAGTAAAATTAAATGGATAAGTAGTACTGTTCATTCCAGAATTAAGAGTTGAAAGGTTCATGATTATTGAATAGCCATTACCATTAATATAAACAGTGTTCACTGTTTCTGCTATTTTCTCACCCATTATTTTAGCTCCAGCAGCATTTGAGGATTGTGTTTCAGCTTGGTTACTTCCAATTACACTGACAAGACTTCCTATTACTATGATAGCAATGAGGGTTACAAATATAAATTCTGCACTTGCTTGTCCTTTATCGTCAGATAACATAGTTTTCCTAATAAGTATACGAAAGACCTAAATATGAATTATAAGCTGAGTTGGATGAAACATATAAGGGTGTACCTAATGGTGTTTGCATAACAGAGCCATTAACTGTTATGGTATGGCCTGGTGTATCAGTAAAGTATTCATGATCTATCATAGATGAGGTAGTTCCCTCATTTTCTTGAGTTGGATTCCACAATATAAATGTACTCATCCGTGTATTTGGTGCACTGTTAGAAGATGTATTAGTTTGATTTTCAAGTCTATCAAAGAATGAAAGACCATAATTGTCAGGGAAGTAATATGGTAAATTACCAAAGTCTGATTGATTAGAACCTATAAGACATTCAGCTAAATAATCCAATTTACCTGTAGATTTGTTGTCTGCAAAGTGAAGATCGTTGGTAACTCCATTGAAACTGAATGATGATGTAAAATAGGGATATTTATAAATAACCGAGCTGTTTCTTCCCTTTGAGTTAACCCATATATATGGATCTTCTAACTTTTCAATTGAGATATAAGCGTTGATAGGTGGTGTACTAAAAGTTGAAGATTGATTGTTTGTGGAAGATGTCTCGTTAACTTGTACAGCGACAGATGTTAAGGTTATATTAAATCCCCAAGGATCACTTTGGACTATTCCTATATTTGAAGAGTTGAATATATTAACTTGACCTGTACCACTTTGATTTATTACATTACCGTTTATTGTTATTATTCTACCAGTTTGATTTTCAAGGACTCTGCAAGTGTTGGTAATATTTAAGTTAATCATGTTGAGTGTATTAGTTTTTATATATGTTCTGCTATCAGAAGGATTAACTGGTCCACCGAAAAATGGATCATTATCACCTGTGTAATTATCTATTACTGTCCTTGTTGCATTAAATGCAGCATTTCTACCTGCATCTTGAGCATCTTCGGTTATGGCTTCAACAATGTTTGAAGCAATTTCAGATGTTACTTCACCCCCAATAGCAATTGAAGATATGGTATTAACTTCATTTACTATGCTGCTGAATGACACAGCTATTATGATCACGGGTATAAAAAGTAGAAATGTTAAAGGGGTGAAAATATATCCTTTATCTTCCATGTTACCAATTTCCTATTGTTCATATAATTCAAGTCTTACTGGAATGGCACTTGGTACATCTCCAGTATATATAGTACTGTTTCTTACTAAGCTCATATTAATATTAGTAATTCCTTTACTAGTCAAATCAGTTAATAATGCAGTGACTGCATTATTTGCTGCGGTTTGCGGATCATTTGCATATCCAGTTGCCCAAACATTATCAAGGAATTTAGGATACACAATAGCTAGCCTGGTACCCGAAAATAATATCGGATCTCCTGTATAACCATATGTTGGAGGACTAGATGAACCTGAACCAGATTCATAGGCAAGAGAAGGAGTTACACTAACTGTCACTGTGTAATTTCCAGGTTTTAATTGATACGTAACCCCGGGTTGTACGTTTGTTGTCATTATTTGTGTCAAATTACTATCAAGGTCGCCTAAATTTAGGACATAAGGTATCGGTGAAGGAGGTTTGTAGAGTACTGAACTTCCTCCTGTACTGTTTTTAACAGTAACTGTAATGTTTCTGGTGTCTGAACCTGCCCCTATAAATAAAAATGCATTACCTGCATCTTGATCTATATGAAAAGGTTCAACCTGGGTCTCTGTTGTTATTTTCTGGTAATTAGACATAGTACTATTTTGATAACTGTTAAATGGGAATGTATCCCATCTAATAGGTAATCCACTAAATGTAATTGTAGAGTAGCAACTTTGAAGACCAACTAAATCAAAATCTCCACCATTTGAATCATCCCATGTTATTATTCTAACCTCATTATGTCCTTGTTGAAGATAAGGTTGAATATTTATAATTCCCGGAACGTTACCATACCCTCCATCAGATCGTGCTGTATAGGCGTTACCAACAGTAGGATTAAATGAGGAGAAAACAGTAATCCATTGGTTGCTTATAGCGGGTTTAACTTGAACAACAGCACCATCCTCACCTCCAAATGCATTTACAACAGTAAAAGCATCAAAAAGTCTGTTTCCAGGAGGGTAATATAAGTCCTGAACTGTTGCAACAGCTGATCCAACTCCTGATGATCCGGAGTTAACATTAGGTATGTTAGTAAGTTCAAATGGTGTACTATTATCAAAATCTGTACTGTTTACAGTAGTCCAAGAAAATACTTTAGCAGTATTAGTTCTTGACACCGTTCCGGTTGCTAGGTTGAAACTTGTAATGGATTTATCACTACCTATTCCTGCAAGGTTAGGGAAATATGTTGTGGTGTTTGATATTCCCTGAGGAACTGGTATGCTTGTTGAATAATTACCTAAAATAGTAAACCATGGCATGTTATGAGTATTAGTTGCGTTGAATTTGATATAAAAATTATTTGCTGCATTATTAATTAAAGTGGAAGTATTAATGTTTTGCAAATAATTGTATATGGGGCCTTTNNAGCTGAACTGTTGTATAAATATGTAAAACTTGTATTTTTAATATAATTGTTGTTATTATTTATAACTACATCTGCATTGTATGTGGTATTACCATTTATTGTGCTACTTCCAAATGCAGATCCTAATAACATTTGCGCACTGTTAACAGTTCCGGGCATAGAAAATACTATTGGTACAGCTACATTAGAATTGACATTTGTGCCACCCCAAAATTTATCACCATTCAAACCATTAGTCTGCCATGGAATAAAATTCTTCAAATAGTTGTGGAAGTTCCATAATGTGGTTACATCGGTTGTGTTTATGTTTTGGAATAGAACTTGATCCTGTTTATAATAAGCTCTGCCCATCCATCCTTCTTGGGGTCCTGAAATTACTTTAATACTTGTAGCAACATCAGTATCGGTTAGAACGCCATTATTATTCGAGACTTCATTGTCCCCTACATATAATCTATAACCAATATTACTTGGAATTAAAGTTGAAAGAGAAGTATTTAAAGTATCTTGAGCTTGAAGATGTTCAGCATCAGAGTTAGTACCATTATATGCATATTCCACTGCAGCTTCTCTAAGTGCCCCATTTTGATCCATGGTTTCTAATACACTATCTGCAAGGGTTTGTAAATGTTGATGGTTTTCTCCTTGAAAAATCGGGAGAAGCCCATATGTAACAACTGATGCTGTTAAAACTATCATTACTACCAAAGCTAATGCAGCATCCATTGTAAATATAAAACCTTTATTGTCCATTTTATTAACCTTTTGACCATAGATAAAATGTAAAATTGCAATATTGTGGTATAACAGTATTAGCATTTATTGAATTAGCAGTAGCACCATTAGGAGTTTGTACTATATAGAAGTCCATTGAACTTGGGAAAGAACCTGAAGCATTCAACGATACAGTATTATTAACGGGAGTAGTACCATTAAAGTTTAGAAATGTTGAATTAATTTGGGTTGCATTATTATTATTTCCATTTATTAAATTATTGATATTAATCGCATTGTTATTGATGCTAACAGATGCAGATTTGAAATTTGTTACATTACCAAAATAAATCCAGTAGGTATAGGTTTGATTAGAGAATGAAGTTGTTTGGAAAGATGGAGCATTGTAATTCCTTACACCTCCAGTGTAAAGAATTTGACCGCCTACTAACTCAGAAACAATTTTAAATTGGGAAGTTTGAACAACTCTTTGAACCCTTACAACATTAGTTGCATTACTAGCGCTGCTTCCAATAAATTTTATGGGTGTTGATGATACAATAGTTGAAACAGTCATATTAAAATTGTAATCATTTCCTATTAACTGTTGTATTTCTGGTGCAGTGATGGCATTAAGTTTCACAGGATCTATCGTGCCTTGCATGGATGAATTTGTATTAGTATTATACTGTGCGAGTCCAACTATATTGGGATTTCCATTTAATTCCCAATTTGTAGGAGTTCCCGAGGTTTCTAATAATGTACTCACAGCGTCTCCTGCTGCACGATCCATAGAACTTCTGAAAACAGTATCTTCAGTTTGATATATTAGATTGGTCATATCTGCAGCAACAAATCCTAATATTATTGTAATCGGAATTAAAGCAAGTAGAAGATCAAGAGATATTGCGAATCCCCTTGAATCATCTGATAATAGTGGCAAATTTTACTCCCCCCTAATAAGTACCGTTATATTATGATATTTACTATACCACGATAATATTTATATACCTTTCTAAAATGTCTTTTGAACTATGATTATAATTTTAATAGATTATTAATCAAATATAAAACTCTTACAACTATTAGGATATTAAGTTATACCTTTAAATAATGTAAACTAAAATTAATTATATTCTTTTTAGAGTTTAATCATAGATAATTCCTTATTATCCAATTTGTATTATAGAAATAGAATAGAAAAAAATATACTACAGCAAATTAATTAATCAATTAATACCTAAAAAAAATTTTATATAATTAGAATATTTTAGGGAAAATATTAAAAGGGTATAATAAAATGGATCAAAGAGCACAAATATCAATTGAATATATACTTTTAGTTGCAATTATACTTTTAGTGGTGCTTGTTTTTTCTACATTAATATTTGCTGAAAACGAAGAGAACAATGTTGCCACTGCAGCCCAGTTAGGAGCTTCCAATGCTACTGCAATCCTTGCTTATACAGATACATCCCAATCTCCTATAAAGGTAACTTATGTAACTATGACCAATAGTAATACTACTAATAATACTATAAATTTGGTAATACATTTTTCAATACCAATTACAAATCAGACCCCTATTTTAAATAGTATTGCTAATTCTCTCAATAATACACTCAATAGTACCTCATATAATCAAACTATAAATATGTTGCAAACCAGCACGAGTTTAACATGGACCACTCATAGATACACTTATTACATCACTTTAGGTTAACTATCAATTAAATTTGAATAAAATGTGTTATTTATCAGGAAGTGGGATAATTAAGGAAACAATCGATATCAATAAAACGGAAGATATTAGGACCCGCAAACCTAAAAAAAGGAATGTTTGGGATCTATATTAAGTCTATGCTTCATAATTATAGGCATAATATGGTACGGTGTTAATATTGGAATGATTCCATTAACTTTCATACAACAGCAGGCTGGACCTATTATTTTAGTTGTTATTGGCGTTGTAATTCTACTTAAATCTTTGATGAGATAAATTTATTTCCAGTTACTTAATATAATAGATAAATGATATTTAAAAAAAATAGGAATAATTCTATATAAAAAAGGATGTAAAAACTATGAAGGATCTATTAAAAAAACTTGCAGATGCACATGGAGTCTCTGGATTTGAAGATGAAGTTCGAAATATCATGATAGAAGAATTAAGAGATTATGTTGATGATGTGGTAGTTGATGAGATGGGAAATGTGATCGCTACCCGTAATGGTAAACCCGATGGGAAAAAGATAATGCTTGCAGCCCATATGGATGAAATAGGCCTAATGGTAAGATACATAGATAAAAATGGATTTATCAAATTTTCTAAGATCGGTGGGATTAACGATCAAATGCTTTTAAATCAAGAAGTAACCATTCGTACAGTTAATGGAGATGTGACCGGAGTAATAGGTTCAAAACCTCCTCATCGAATGAAAGAGTCAGAAAGGAAGAAAATAACTGACTACGAAAATATGTTTATAGACATAGGTGCTTCTGATAAGGAAGATGCAGAAACAATGGTTAAGCTTGGAGACGTCGCAACCATTAAACAGGAATTCACACCACTAGGAAAACTTTACAAAGGCAAAGCACTAGATAACAGGATAGGCTGTGCAGTGTTAATAGAGGTAATGAAAAAGGCCAAAACCAACGCAACTGTTTATGGTGTTGGAACTGTACAAGAAGAAGTGGGACTTAAAGGTGCAAAAACATCCGCCTTTAGATTAAATCCAGATATGGCATTGGCACTCGATGTTACAATAGCCGGTGATCATCCCGGTATCAAGGAAGAAGATGCACCTGCAAAGATTGGTAAGGGTCCAGGAGTTATACTCGCAGATGCAAGTGGAAGAGGTCTCATAACCCATCCAAAAGTTAAAGAATTAATTATTAGTGTTGCAGAAGAAAAGGAAATTCCTATCCAGCTTGAAGTAAGTGATGGAGGAACAACAGATGCTACAGCAATCCACCTTACAAGGGAAGGAATACCAACGGGTGTAATTTCTCCACCATCAAGATATATCCATACACCTGTTAGTGTAATAGGATTAGAAGACGTTGAGAATGCAGTAAAACTTATTACTGCAATTTTAGAGAGATTTTAATTAAATTATTAATTTTTTTTATTTAAAATATTTTTTTTATTTAAAGTTGTATTATTTCCATATTAACAATGTTGGTATGTTGGAGTAATGGAAAGAAAAAAATGTCTGGAATTAATGTATTTCTATTATTATACAAGTACCAAAATCAGCACCAAAAGTTCAGAGGTACATGCACAGAAAGTAACAGAAGATGATGGTCAAGTAAATCTACTGAACAAAATTGAATATTACAGTAATAAAAGTTTTTTGAGTTAAAATAAAAATTAGAAGTATTTAAGGGATTTAAAAAAAACCTATTTTTTTAATCCAAATGATTTTTAATTTTTGTTAGATCAATGTTATTCCAGTGTCATCAATTTCATAGCTCATGAACTGGGTAGGTGTTTTAGTACTCCTCATTTTTACCAGATCCATTACACGTTCACGACGACCTGTATATGGATTTTCACGTTTCATGAGTCTTAATGCACCATAAACAGAGAATAATGCTATTTCGTTGAATTCTTTGGAAGTTGCACTGTCTAGTATGACTAATGCTGTAATGTTACGTTTTTTTAGTTCGTATATCAACAGGTCAAAACGATCTCTAAATTCGTATGGTGTAAGTTTAGCTGTGTAACTACCTATGTTATCTATGACCACAGTTTGTGTGTCTTCTGGAAGTTCATTAATAAATTTAGAAAAATTACCTTTCATAGCACCAATATCTATGCTCATCTCAGCTTCAGTAACTCTTGCCCTCACTCCTGCAAGTTCATTGAAACTTAAAAGATCGTTATCTGTATAAGATTTCAAATCCCAATTAAATGTATCGCCCTGGGTATATAGATCAGATGCATCTTCTTCTGTGGTTATATAGACTGTTTTATATCCTTGGGCACAGCTGCTTCGTGCAAACTGAAGCCCAAAAATTGTCTTTCCCGATCCTGCATCACCAGTTATTAGCATGGATCTTCCGATTGGAAATCCATTGGTTATATCATCAATTCCATTTATTCCACTTTTAATCCTTTTCAAACCAGAACCCCCATTTAATTTCCGTATATGTTTTATTCTAATTGATTAGACTTAATAATTTTATTCAATATCTTTAGAAAATTTAAATTCAAAGCCACATTTTCCAGCGCCATCTGTCATACATGTTGTTTGTTCTACGTTACCCTTAATTAATGTCCATGTAAAACTTCTAATCACCATTGCGCGACATATAAGGCAGAACATTGGACTATCACTTGCATCATCTAACCATGGACAGTTTTGGAATTTGAAATAATTTTTATTATCTTTAACAATTTTTTCTGTGTTTATACCTAGATTAAACAGGAAATCAGAAATCCACTCAATATAACAGTTGAATAGTATAGTATTATCTTTAGATTCTTTTATACATTCGGCAAATTCAGAATCAAATTGTGGTCTCATGTTTCTTTCAAAACTGTCGGAGAAACTCTTTGCAATATTATTTCTTACCTGTGGAGGAATGTTTGAAGCAAAAACAGGGAGTGCACTAACAACAAAATTTGATAGTTCCCCTCTTGCCTTTTCTTTTAAAAGTTCTTCTCGTTCTTTTTCAGCTTTTCTTCTTTCAGTAATATCCCTGAAAACCAGTGCAACACCGATAATGTTACCATTTGAATCTCTTATTGGAGCGCTGCTATCATCTATTGGGACTTTGTTACCGGACTTGGTAATTAGGATGGTTGGATCGTTTAATTCTATTATCTGATTTTTCTGTATTACTTCATTGACTTGATCATTTATTGAAGCTTCACTACCTTCTTGGATTATGTTATATATTTCTTTTAGATTTTTTCCAAGTGCTTCAGTTTCATTCCAACCTGTAATAGTCATGGCAACAGGGTTCATGAACTTCACACAACCATTTTCATCTGTTGCAATTACTGCATCCCCAATACTTTCAAGTGTGGTGGAAAGCCATTTTTCACTTTCTTTAAGCTTACTTTCCATTTTATGTTTATAAAGTGCAACTTCTACTGCACTGTGAAGTTCTCTGTCTTCAAATGGTTTTATTATATAACCGAATGGTTCTGTGACCTTAGCCCTTTTAAGTGTTTTTTCATCGGAATACGCTGTTAAATATACAACTGGAATATCCAATGTATCACGTATCCTTTGAGCAGCTTCAACACCATCCATATCTCCTTTAAGTACTATATCCATNNAGACCTTCTGCCCTATGTTTGATATCCATAGCCACAATGCTTTCATCTTCAACAACAAGAATTTTTACATTTGACATGATATTACCCTTCTAAATAACATATAATATTTAAACCATTAATCTTAATATTTAGTTCAGAAATAATCAAAGTTCATTCTTAGATTTATTCGAATTAAATAAATTCTTTATTATTTATTAACTGCTTTATTCTTTATTTTATGGATTATAGTTTATGTATCCAGATATTTATTCTTTGTTCTATACGCTTTCATTAAAGTGTTGGTATATTTTGATTGCAAGTTTATTACTTATACCTTCAACCATTGCAATATCTGTTACACTGGCTTTTTCAAGATTTGATACATCACCAAAGTGTTTTAAGAGTTTAATTTTCCTTTTGTTACCTACTCCATGTATCTCATCCAGTACTGATCTCTCAAACTCCTTAGAACGTAAATTTTTATGATAGTTAACAGCAAATCTATGAGCTTCATCCCTTATCCTTTGTAGTAACAATAAAGCTTCAGAATCACGAGGTAATATCAACGGACTTGGTGTTTGAGGTATAAATACATGTTCAAACTCCTTTGCAAGACCAATAACAGGTATATTGTGAACGTCTAACGTTTTAAAAACATCTGTTGCAACGTTCAACTGACCCTTACCACCGTCAACCAGTACAAGATCTGGTACAGGTCCTTTATCATCCACAAGGTTTGTGTAACGCCTTTCAAGCATTTCCCTCATCATTGCATAATCATCTGGTCCTTCGGTTTTTATTTTATACTTTCTATAGAACTTTTTGTTAGGTGCTCCATTTTCGAACACAACCATTGACCCAACTGCCATCTTACCACTTATATTGGAAATATCAAAAGCCTCTATTCTTTTAGGTATTCGTGGAATTCCGAGATATTTTTTAAGATCCAGAAGTGCTCCTTTAACTTCTTTTTGATGGTTGAGTATTATTTCGGCATTTTTAGAAACCATTTGTGTAAGTCTGTATTCTACACCTTCTGTTGGTATTTCAATGGTTACAGGCGCTTCCCTTTTTTCCGAAAGCCATTCTTCAATGAGTTTTCTGTCTTCAACATCCTTTGGAATTATTATTTTAGCTGGGACATGTCTTGGTCCTGTGTAGTATTGTTTAAGAAATGCGGATATGATTTTTTCTTCAGAGGTGTTTTCTGCCCCGCTCATTAAAAAATCATCCTTTCCAATGATCTTACCCTCACGTACAGAGAAAACAACAGCACATGCCAGTTCCTTATCAGATGCTGATGCAACAACATCCTGATCTAGGCTTCTGGTAAATTCCATCTTCTGTTTTTCAAGTACATCTTCAACAGAGTTGAGTTGGTCCCTTAAAATTGCAGCTTTTTCATATTCATGTTTTTGTGCGGCCTCATTCATCTCTGATTTGAGTGCTTCCATAATTTCATCATATTTGCCCTCAAAAAAGAATGAAACATTTTCAACGAGTTTTTTATAGTCTTCTTCTGTGATTTTTTTATCACAAGGTGCATTACATAGGTCTATTTGATAATTGAGACATGGACCATCCATTTTCTTACAATCTCTAACTTTAAATAGTGCTTTAAGAAATTTCACAAGCCTTTTAAGTGCTGTCGCCTCTGGAAAAGGTCCATAATAATACGATCCATCGTCAAGTACCCGGCGGGTTATGAGTACCCTAGGGAATGTTTCATTGGTTACTTTGATATAGGGATACCTTTTATCATCCTTTAGTCTGATGTTGTAGCGAGGCATATGCTTTTTAATAAGGTTAGATTCTAGTATGAGTGCCTCTTTTTCGGTGTCTGTAACCATGTATTCCAGATGATTGAATTGTTTCATTAGAGCACTGGTTTTAGGGTCGAGATCACTTCTGAAATAGGATTTAACCCTTTTTTTAAGGGATTTTGCCTTACCCACATAGAGTATTCGGTCTTCAGAATCTTTAAGCAGATAAACTCCGGGTTTTAACGGAAGATCATCTGGATCATTGCTTTTAATCGCCAAAATAGTTCATCTCACAAATTTCATTAGTTCTTTTTTTATATCCCTTTTTAAATAAGATTTTTTTTTATAAAAAAGATTATTAATTATATATCCTAATTTTCGTCACTTAAAATATTTATATAACATAAAGTTATATTAATAGTATATATTTCTAAAGTTATTTTATTAAATTTACAATAAATATTACAATCTAAAATTTACAAGTAAAAATATTGTTCGATCATACTATGATTTAATCCATGTCTATTTTTTAATTAAAATTAGATTTATTCAGTTATTTATTTTATTTATACGAGGAATTAAAAAAATGTCAGAATTTAAACTCATATCAGCTTACAAACCTTTGGGAGACCAACCCAATGCAATTATATCCCTTTCAAATGGGATAAAAAATGGTCTGAAACATCAAACACTCCTTGGTGTTACAGGTTCTGGTAAAACATTTACAATGGCTAATGTTATTAATGAAGTTCAAAAGCCAACCCTTGTTATATCACATAATAAAACCCTGGCAGCTCAACTGTACGAGGAGTTTAAGGAATTTTTCCCTGATAATGCTGTGGAGTACTTCGTAAGTTACTACGATTATTATCAACCAGAGGCTTATATTGCCCAGTCTGATACCTACATCGATAAAGAAGCTTCTATTAACGATGAGATCGATATGATGAGGCATTCAACAACACAATCTCTCTTATCAAGGGATGATGTAATAGTTGTGAGCAGTGTTTCATGCATATATGGAATTGGTTCTCCTGAAGATTATGGTGGACTGGTTCTATCTGTTCGAGTGGGAGATAACGAAGGAAGGGAAAAGATAATATCTACACTGGTTCAGATGCAGTACGAACGAAACGATATTGACTTTAGCCGAGGAAAGTTCAGGGTAAGAGGAGATGTAATTGAAATATATCCAGCACATGGTAGTACAGCCATACGTATCGAACTATTCGGTGATGAAGTAGATGCAATAACAATGATAGACCCTCTTCTGGGTAAAGTTAAGAGGGATATGGACAGAATAGTTGTGTTTCCTGCTAAACATTTTGTAACATCTAAAAATAAAATTACAGCAGCCATAAAAGATATTGAAAAGGAACTTGAAGAGAGGTTGGTTGTCCTGCATTCACAGAATAAACTTGTTGAAGCCCAAAGATTAGAGCAGAGAACACGTTTTGATATTGAAATGCTCCAAGAAATGGGATACTGTACAGGTATAGAAAACTATTCAATGCACCTTTCAGGAAGAACTTGGGGTGAAACACCCTACACACTGCTTAAATATTTCCCAGATGATTTCTTAACCATTATAGATGAATCTCATGCTACAGTACCCCAAATAGGTGGTATGTATGCAGGTGACAGGGCACGTAAAGATAACTTGGTTGACTATGGATTTAGACTACCATCTGCACGTGAAAATCGACCACTAAATTTTCCTGAATTTGAAATGTTACAAAACCAAGTGCTCTATGTATCTGCAACCCCTGCCAAGTACGAACTTGGAGTAACACAAAATCTGGTAGAACAAATAATAAGACCTACAGGACTAGTAGATCCGGAGATAATAATTAAACCTGCTGTTGGACAGGTTGATCATCTTCTTGGTGAGATTAAACGAAAAGTAAAAGATAAACAAAGGACCCTTGTAACCACACTAACCAAAAAAATGGCCGAAGATCTCACAGACTACTACGCCAAGGTAGGTATCAAGGTGAGATATCTTCACTCAGATATAACAACCCTCGAAAGGATAGATATTATAGATGAACTTCGAAGGGGATCATTTGATTGTCTTGTGGGAGTAAACCTGTTAAGAGAGGGATTGGACCTACCAGAAGTTTCTTTGGTGGGTATTTTAGATGCTGACAAGGAAGGATTCTTAAGATCCCAAACATCTTTAATACAAACTATAGGAAGAGCATCAAGGAACATAGAAGGTCAAGTTGTGATATACGCAGACAAGATAACAGAATCTATAAGATCTGCAGTTGAAATTACCACCAACAGAAGAAAACACCAGCTGACCTACAACAAGAAACATGGAATAACACCTAAATCAGTTGTAAGAACTATAAAAGAAAAAACTGAAAAGGCTTTAAAACTTAAAAATAATGCTAAAAATATTTCTAAAGATGAATTAGTACTTATAATACAGGATTTAGAAGAGGAAATGAAAATGGCATCCCTTAAACTTGACTTTGAATCTGCAGCCAAGATTAGGGATCAGATACAATATTTAGAAGGAGCTTCAAACTGATGAACACCACTACAACCAAGAAAGGAAGTATAAATATTAAGGGAGCACGTGAGCATAACCTCAAAAATATTGAACTCACACTTCCAAGGGATAAATTCCTTGTTATAACAGGGATAAGTGGATCTGGTAAATCATCACTAGCCTTTGACACCATCTACGCTGAAGGACAGCGAAGATATGTTGAATCATTATCTGCCTATGCAAGACAGTTTCTGGGTCAGATGAAAAAACCAGAGGTTGACTATATTGAGGGTCTCTCCCCTGCAATATCCATCGATCAGAAAACAACCCGAATGAATCCCCGATCTACTGTAGGTACAGTTACAGAAATATATGACTATTTCCGTCTACTTTTTGCCCGTGTGGGCACACCTCACTGCTACAAATGTGGAAAGGAAATTTCACAACAAACAGCAGGACAGATTGTTGATTCAATCTTAACAGAAGAAGAAAACAGTAAAATACAGATACTTGCACCTGTGGTCAAGGATAGGAAAGGAGAACATCACAAGATCTTTGAAGACCTTAAAAAGAAGGGTTTTATAAGAGTAAGGGTTGACGGTGAAATATCAAATCTTGACAACGATTTCGAGCTGGATAAAAACCGTAAACATTCTGTTGAAGTGGTTGTTGACAGACTAATAATAAGATCAGATGAAGATTTTAAGAAAAGATTAGCAGACTCTATTGAAACTGCTCTTGAACTAGGAGAAGGATTGGTTATAGTATCATTTGTAGAAGATGATAAAAACTCATATGATAAAGTATTCAGCGAACATTTTGCATGTACTGATTGTGGAATAAACTTCGAAGAAATAAGTCCTAGAATGTTTTCATTTAACAGCCCACATGGAGCTTGTCCAGAGTGTAATGGATTAGGAAGTAAACTTGAAATAGACACAGACTTTGTTGTACCCGATAAGTACCTTTCACTTAATGAAGGAGCTATTTTACCGTGGAGTAAATCTGGAAATAAGGACAACTATTACAATCAAATGTTACTGGCTGTTGCAGACCATTATGGCTTCAGCATGGATACACCCTTTGAAGAACTTCCGGATAAATATCAAAAATATGTTCTTTACGGCACTCCTGATAAGATTCAATTCAGTTTCAGGAGAAAAAATAGGCAGCACAAGGTTAACCGACGTTTTGAAGGTGTTGTAAAAAGGATGGAACGTCTTTTTATGGAAACACAATCAAATTATATGAGGAGTTACGTTGGTAAATTCATGAGCGATCGTAAATGTCCTGTTTGTAAGGGTACAAGGCTCAGACCCGAAAGCAGATCAGTCACAGTGAGTGGTAAATCCATATCAGAAGTAGTTGAAATGCCCATTAAAAATTCCAAGAAATTCTTTGACGAAGTTGAGTTGAACGAAATGGAACTCTACATTGCAAAGGAAATTTTAAAGGAAATAAAGGAAAGGTTGAAGTTCCTTGCAGATGTGGGTCTTGATTATATCACACTCGACAGGTCTTCTGGAACGTTATCCGGTGGAGAAGCACAACGTATACGTCTTGCAACCCAGATAGGTTCTGGTCTGGTTGGAGTTCTGTACATACTAGACGAACCCAGTATAGGTCTACATCAAAGGGACAATGCAAGACTTATAGAAACACTAAAAAGACTCAGAGACATTGGAAATACTCTTATAATTGTTGAACACGATGAAGAAACCATAATGTCCGCAGATCATGTGGTGGATATAGGACCTGGTGCTGGTGAGCACGGTGGAAGGGTGATTGCAGAGGGAACACCGTTAGAGATCATGGAAAATCCTGAATCAATAACAGGTAGATATCTCTCACGCGTTGAGACTATACACGTGCCCGAAAGTAGACATAAATCTAATGGAAACTATTTAACCGTTAAAGGTGCAAAACAAAACAATCTCAAAGATATAGATGTTAAATTCCCCCTTGGAGTCTTTACATGTATAACCGGAGTATCAGGGTCTGGTAAAAGCACGCTTATAAATGATGTTCTTTACAAGGGCGTGAATGGAAAGTTAAGTCGTAAAAATATGCTTGCTGGTAAGCATGATGATATCACTGGTATTGAAAATTTAGATAAAGCAATAATCATAGACCAGTCTGCAATAGGACGTACTCCACGTTCAAATTCTGCAACTTACACAGGGGTATTTACCTATATTAGGGAAATATTTGCCCAGACATTAGCTGCTAAGAACAGAGGTTATAAACCTGGAAGGTTCAGTTTCAATGTTAAGGGTGGACGTTGTGAAGCATGTAGCGGTGATGGAATTATTAAAATAGAAATGCACTTTCTAGCAGATGTCTATGTGCCCTGTGAAGTTTGTTCGGGTAAACGCTACAACAGGGAAACCCTTGATGTTCGATACAAGGGTAAGAATATAGCAGAAGTCCTTGATATGACAGTTGAGGAATCTCTTGAGTTCTTTAAAAACATTCCTAAGATTCATAAAAAACTTAAAACACTTGACGATGTTGGTTTAGGTTATATTAAACTTGGACAACCAGCAACAACACTTTCAGGTGGTGAAGCTCAGCGTGTGAAATTAGCCAAGGAGTTAAGCAGGCAGAATACTGGTAAAACCCTTTACATCCTTGATGAACCAACAACAGGGCTTCACTTTGCAGATATTAAAAAACTTTTAGACGTGCTTGGAAGGCTCAGAGACTCTGGGAGTACTGTTCTTGTGATAGAACACAATCTGGATGTTATTAAAACTGCTGATTATATCATAGATCTGGGTCCTGAAGGTGGGGATGAGGGTGGATATGTTGTTGCCGAGGGAACTCCCGAAGAAATAGCAATAGGAAACAGTTACACTGGAAAATATTTAAAAGATGTTTTAGAAGGTGTGAAACCACATTTCATAGAGATGATACAAGAGGGAGAACTTGTAAAATCATCCTCTAAATATAAATAATATTGGAAGTTAAATTCTCCTACATTGATTTTTTTTATTATATTCTAATTTTTTATTATGTAACCATGAATAGTTTCTTTTTTTTAAATTATCATCATAAAACATTAGCATTATATATTTGAAAAATAATGTAGAATTATTATGAAGATTAGTATTAATTTAGATAGTTGTATTGAAGTTATATTATCAATATTCACCTATTTAATCCGGGGTCTTTTCTATTACAGTGATATGCTCTTTTTATATTTTAAAGTCAATTTTTTGGAAGTAAATAAAAAAATTAATAGGGGAATTACATGTTAATAAGTTATACTCTATTGGCAGTAAATCCATTAACTCCGCTTTTCAGTGTTTTCATGAATGCAGAATATTTCTTTGGTTTGTTATTATTGTTACTGATAATTTTGATGGTTGCTCTATTAACAGAGAGAATTGAAAAGGTAAGAAAGTTGAGAAGTTTAAATAGAGAACTTACTAGGGAAACTGTTAAGCTTGCAGATGCAAATAACGAATTAGAAGCATTTGCATACTCTGTATCTCACGATCTTAGAGTGCCTTTAAGGGCAATTGACGGATTTTCACGTATTGTGATTGAAGATTATGAGGATAAACTCGATGAAGAGGGAACTCGACTCCTTAATGTTGTCAGGGACAACACCAAAAAAATGGGACAGTTGATCGATGATATATTATTACTATCAAGAGCTGGTAGACAGGAAATGAAAATTTCTGAGTTGGATATGAGTTCACTTGCAAAAAATATATACACTGACTTTTATCAGAATACAAATGGAAGAACTATAATTTTCAGTGTAGATGATCTTCCGAAGGCCATTGGAGACCGAGTACTTCTAACACAAGTTTTTACTAATCTTATAAGTAATGCCATTAAATTTACTGGAGAAAAGGATATATCCAAGATTGAAGTTGGTTTCAACGAAGATAAAGAATATAACATTTATTATGTAAAGGATAATGGTGCTGGTTTTGATATGAAATATTATGATAAACTTTTTGGTCTTTTCCAGCGATTACACACCCAGGACGAGTTTAAAGGTACTGGTGTAGGGTTATCAATTGTTCAACGTATAATTAGCAGACATGGTGGGCGTGTTTGGGGTGAAGGAGAAGTTGATATGGGTGCAACTATATATTTCTCACTTCCTAAAAAATTAGATTCAAAGATTTAAGATTTTTACATAAATTTTTGGAGGAAATTTAATGAGCTTAGACGAAGTTGAAATTCTCTTAGTAGAGGACAATCCAACAGATGCAGAACTCACAATAAGGGCCCTAAAAAGAAAAAATCTGATTAATAAATTAGTATGGGTGAAAGATGGAGCAGAAGCTCTTGATTTTCTTTTTGCAAAGGGCATATATTCAGATAGAAATGTAAATGACCTTCCAAAGTTAATACTACTTGATCTGAGAATGCCTAAGGTTGATGGACTCGAAGTACTNNGAAAGCTACAAGTTGGGTGTTAACAGTTATGTTAGCAAACCAGTTGAATTTGATGAGTTTATAGATGCTGTATCAACCATGGGCTTTTACTGGATATTAATAAACAAACCACCATCTGAGGTACCTCATGGAACAGATTAGAATATTAATTGTGGAAGATGTGGAACTTGATGCAGAACTCACAGAACATGAATTAAAACGTGCCAATATAGATTTTATTTCAAAAAGAGTCGAAGAAAAACAGGATTTTAAACGGGAACTGGAAGAATTTAAACCAGACCTGATACTTGCAGATCATTCACTCCCACATTTTGATGGTGTTTCAGCCCTTAAAATATGTAGGGTCATGGCTCCAGATATACCTTTCATATTTGTAAGCGGTAAAATTGGGGAAGACTTTGCAGTTGAAATGCTCAAGAATGGAGCAACAGACTATGTCCTTAAAAGCAATCTTCCAAAATTAGGTCATGCTGTTAAACGGGCATTAAAAGAGTCTAATGAACAATTAGAACTAAAAAAAGCTCAAAATGCCCTTATGGAAAGTGAAAATAAATATAGAACTCTTTTTGAAAAAAATAAAAATCCCATCATAGTTTTTGATGAACAGGGAAATTTCAAGGATTCTAATGATGCAGCATTAGAGTTCATGGAAGTGGAAAGGGCTGAATTCTTAACTAAAAACTTATCAGACTATATTTTCTACCATAAAGATGTTAAAACCATTGAAGATGAAGAATTCTGGTTTGAAGGGAATATTTTAGAGGTTAAATTTAATATCAATGGTAAATATAAAATTTTAGACCTCACAATCACCCCCATTAAATTAAACAATAAAAACATCATATTTGGTGTTGGTAATGATATAACAGAACGTAAAAAGGCTGAAGAAGAAATCTTATGCTCATTAAACGAAAAAGAACTTTTATTACGGGAAATTCATCATCGGGTGAAGAATAATTTACAGATTATCTCCACACTCTTAACACTACAAACATCACAATCTAAGAAAAATAATATTAATGATCTGTACAGGGAAAGCCAGAATCGTATACAGTCCATTGCATTGATACATGAAAATTTATATCACTCGGATGATCTGGCCCATATCAATTTTGAAGCCTATGTAAAGGGTCTTATAACAGATCTTTTCGATTCATACGGTGTAAATCCAAAAAAAATAGGGATGAATCTACATATTGATGATATTACTCTTGGTATTGAAACTGCTATTCCATGTGGCTTGATAATAAATGAACTGGTATCAAACTCGTTGAAACACGGGTTCCATAACAAAGAAACAGGCCTGGTGAGTGTGGATATTAAAAAAATTGGTAAAAGCAAATTCGAGTTAAAGGTTTTTGATACGGGATCCCCATTTCAAGAAGATATTAATGTACTTTCCAATGATTCACTCGGATTAGAACTTATAAAAAATCTCGTGGAACAACTTGATGCGAATTTATCATTTAAGAAAGATATTAAAGAGTTTAAAATAATTTTTAAAGAACTGGAATATAAGGAGAGAATTTAATGGCCAACGAACGTATAATGATTGTAGAAGATGAAAGCATAGTTGCCATGGGAATAAAACATAAACTCGAGGATTTGGGATATAGGATAGTTGGAATAGAAACAACTGGTGAAGGTGCTGTTGATACAGCGTTAAAAGCTGAACCGGATCTCATCCTTATGGACATTGTGCTCAAAGGAGAGATGGACGGTATTGAAGCTGCACAGAAGATACATGGACATCTTGACACACCCATCATATATATCACAGCTTATTCTGATGAAGAGGTGTTGAAACGTGCCAGAATAACAGAACCGTATGGATATATATTAAAACCATTTAAAAAGAGTGAAGTTAATGCCAATATCCAAATGGCAATATATAAACATGCCTGTGACAAAAAGAAGAGTGAAATTATCAAAAAAAGAGTTTTAGCAGACTTTTATGATTTTATACTAACAGCCATGCCAACAAGCAGCACAGGAACAAACATTGAAATGAAACAGTTACTATTAAAGGTTTTTTCTGAACGTTTAGACGAAGATATGTATCCCAAATTTGTTGAAGAATTACGTCCAGAAGAAATAGAAGATAATGAAACACTATTTATTGAATATGTAAAATGGATAACAGATATCTTCAAAGATTTTGGAATTAAAACAATCTTAACATCTGAAGAGGATAAAATTTGTCTAGAATTTTTAAATTGTCCATGGCTAGATGATGCCAAGACTAAACCTGTCTTTTGCCTCAACTGTCAAGCCATGATGAATCATAGTTACAACTGGACTGGTCTTTCAGGTGGTATGGAAAAGAAATCCATCATAACAGAGGGATATCCATCTTGCAGATTCTACTTTAAAAAATATTGAACCTGAAATTCCAGGACACTATAAAAAATATTCCACTATCCAGTGATTAGTAATACAAAAGTAAATTTGCCAATAAACATATAATATATATCAGGTGATTCATGATGGCAAATGATAGTGGAACAGTTTTTCTGATTAAAACTGATAATAGGGAAGAAGGCATAGTAGACCTCCTAGAAAATTATGATATGTCTGATTTTAAAGATAAAAATATTGCATTAAAGGCCAACTACAACAGTGCAGATCCATATCCTGCTTCATCACATCCTAAAACAGTTCAGACATTAGTGAGATCAATTAACGAACAAAACCCATCCAAAATAACTCTTGCAGAAAGAAGTGGAATGGGAAACACACGAGATGTACTAGAAACCATGGGTATAACATACTTAGGTGAAAAAGAGGGCTTTGAAGTCAGGGTTCTTGATGAAGAAGATATTGATGGATGGCTCAAAATTGATAGGGAAGGTACCCATTGGGTTAAGGGCTTTTATATTTCAAAAATATTCACCGAGGCTGACAAGGTGGTTCAAACATGCTGCCTTAAATCTCACAGATTCGGGGGCCACTTCACACTATCACTTAAAAATTCTGTGGGTCTAGTTGCCAAGACAGTTCCAGGAGGGTCCTATAATTACATGGCTGAACTCCATATATCACCGTATCAAAGAAGTATGATAGCTGAAATTAACAATAACTACGATATTGATTTGATATTAATGGATGGTATGAAAGCATTTGTTGATAAAGGACCTGAACAGGGACATCTTGTAGAACCTAATTTGATTATAATGTCCAAGGATAGGATTGCAATAGATGCTGTGGGAGTTTCAATTTTAAGACATTATGGCACCACAAGGGATATTTCTAAGGGTAAAATATTCGATCTTGACCAGATCAAAAGGGCATCTGATCTCGGTGTGGGTGTAACTAGTGCAGATAAAATTAATATTGTTGGATTGAACCCTGAAAGCGAAGCAGTGGCAGGCGAGTTGGATCAAATACTACATGCAAACGAATAGGAACAAATTCCTCCCAAATTGTTCCACATGTAAATAGCCATAAATTGTTCTAATAAATTTTCTATTTTTTTTATATTATTTTTTCCAATTTACTATCGACACAACCAACCCAACACCACTAACTGCTGCAAAAACTATGAATGCGGTTTTTAAACTGATTAGAAATACCTGAAAGTTTGATGGAATAATCTGAACATTTCCAAGAAATATAGAAAATATGAATAACATTACTCCAAGACTCATTGTTTGACCTGCGTATATCATGGTTGAAAGTGTTGCAGACCCCATCCCATAATCTTTACCTTCTATACTTTCAATAAACCTGTT
>PLXT01000045.1:0-14198 GCA_003151535.1 Methanobacterium sp. | reverse complement strand
CCACCATCAAAGGCTGTACTGATATTATTAGTGCAGTTATCTGAGGCCCTAAATGAAGTATATCCTGGAAATACAGACTTAGAAGTGCCCACATAGCCGTTGTTGCAATATTCATTAATAATACTGATAACGCCGATAATGAAGATACCCTGCTTTTAAAAATGCTCAAACGCAAGATAGGAGTTACAGAATTTTTTTCGTTAATTACAAACAAGGCAAACCCTAACACTCCGGCGAGTAATATAATCCTTCCAGTATTAGTTTGGAAAGTTGAAAATCCGTACAGAAACGCAACTATTGATAAGGTATATATTAATGAACCTTTTAATTCAAATTTCTCCCCTTCAGAACCTTTCCATTCCCCAGGTAATCTTAGCTTTATGAGTAAGATTAATAACAATCCAAATGGTATGTTGAAAAGGAAAATACTTCTCCAACCAAAGTTTTGAGCAAGAAAACCCCCTAAAATTGGCCCTAAAAAAAGTCCGATATAAACTGCTGTAACATATATTCCAAATGCTTCACCCCGCTGATGCGAAGGATAAACACTACTTAGAAGTGCTACTCCAGTTGCAAATATCATTGAACAACCAAAACCCTGCATGAAACTAAAGATAATTAAAGAACTTCCAGAATTAGAAATACCAGCTAAAAATGATGCAATTGTATATACAATAATACCATAAGTAAAAATCCTTTTACGGCCAACAATATCACCTAAACGGCCAAATGGAAGTATAAATGCTGCATTGGCCAAAACAAATACTGTTGGTATCCAGCTGAGCAGAATTATATTTACTGCCATATCCTTCTGAATAATTGGAAGTGCTATATTAAGGGATGATCCCATAAATGGGATTAAAAACGAACCGAGTGCAACAACCAATAGTGCAGTATTTTTAACTTTTTTATCATAAATTTTATCAGAAACCATACGATCAGAAATATTATTACCTTCATACACCTTAAAGATTTATAACAGCATTAAATCACCGATACATCCGATGGAGATATTATATTTATCCATGTGTAACTCGGATAGGTTTCATTGTAAAAGTAGTGATTTAATAAGCAATAGAATTAAAAGTAATTTAATGAACATACAGACTGGTGATGTGGATAAATGAGTCTTATAATAACCTATATTGGAAGCAAAGGATGCGTAATAGTTGGAGATAGAAGAAGGATAGGATTCTATGGGCCTGAACAATCAAGAGAAAGGCTTGAAGAAGAACTTTATTCTGGAAAGATAAATACTCGTGAAAAACTTTTAAAAAAAGCAGATGAACATGGTATTACCATTAAAATTTCTGATGATGCCGAAAAAATCCGTGAACGAGATAATGTGGTTATTGGAGAGGTAAGGTCAAAAACCACTTTAGAAACTAAAAGAAAAATGATTTACGCAACAACCGGTACTTACAGTATGATTGAACTTTTAGGATCAGATGTACAGACTATGAAGAGTGGTGATAGTGCTATTATAGTCTTTGGAAATAAATATACCCAAAAATTAGCTGAAAAATCTGTTAACAAATTCTGGAAATCTAAAATAAATCTACTCGAAGTTGGAAAGATCTTTGAATCTGTGATGGAACAAGTTGCATTGGAAACACCGTCGGTGAGTCCAGAACATGATATGATAATCAAATATCCTAAAATAGGCATTAAAGATGCAAAGGAACTCATCCGTAAGACTATTATCCAAGATGTTAAAGAACTTTCGATGTGGCGTGATAAGCTCAAAGAGAACATGGTTAAAACATCAAAAAATATCCAAATGGCCACTAAAATTATTATTGAAGGAAATATTGGTGTTGTAGGTTATGTTAAGGATAATGAAATTGGTATAGTTCTCAACAAAGGGGTAGAAGCACTTAACTATGACTGGGAAATATTGGCTGAACCCTCTGAAACAATAAAGATGACAGTTGAAGACAAATCAAATGTATCTAAAGGAGATTTAGCTGTTATTGAAAATGAAAATCTTTGTATTAAGAGAACTAAAGAATCTTTGAACTGTGAGTTCATACTATGTAAATCCGAGTAGATTTTATTAGTTAATCTGTTTATTAAATAAAAATTTATTTAAATTTTTTTAGAAGATTTTTCATTAAGTTCCAAAATTGTAACATTAATAATATTGATATTAAATATGGATGAATCAGTTTTAAGCGAGGTCAAAATATGAAACTAATATTTTTAGGAAGTGGTGGTGGACGGTTTCGCGACCATAACCCAAAAGAGGATGACAGGCGGATTTAGGATAGAAGATATTGATGGTAAAAATATCCATGTTGATCCCGGACCCGGTGCACTTGTAAGGACTTATCAGTTTGGTTTAAAACCTATGAAAGTGAATATTTTGATGGTATCCCACTCGCACACAGACCATTATACTGATGCGGAAATAATTATCGAAGCAATGACCAATGGGATGACCCGTAAAAGGGGTGTTGTTATGGGTAGTCAGAGTGTTATTGAGGGTTATGAAAGGTGGGGCCCATGCATATCAAAATATCATCTAAGTAAACCAAAAGTGGTTGTAATGGAAGCAGGAAACCACCAAAGACTTGATAAATTAGACTTAACTGCTACTAAGACTTTGCATGGCGATCCTAAAGCCGTGGGGTTTAAAATGAAACATGATAATTTCATAATCTCCTACACTTCAGACACTGAATACTTCCCAGAACTGCATAAGCATCATGAAGGTGCAGATGTTCTAATAGCAAGTGTTATAAGGTCTGGAAGCGAAAGGGTCAGGGGCCATATGTCTGGAGATGACTTTGAAGCATTGGTTAAAGAAGTTTCACCTAAACTGGCTATCATGACCCATTTGGGAATGAAATTCATAATGGAGTCTCCTGAAAGAGAAGCACAGAGGATAACAGAAAGCACAGGAATTAAAACAATAGCTGCTCGTGATGGTATGCGAATAGATCTCGAAGACTTTAAAACAAAACAACCCACATTGGACCAATTTTAATTTTTATAAAAAATTTTTTTTTATAAATTTTTAGGATAGATTTAAATTCATTGCAGTAGATATATCCAATAAATGCCTCGGTGGCTCAGTTTGGTAGAGCGCGTGACTCGTAATCTCGTGGTCGTGGGTTCAATTCCCACCCGAGGCTCTGCTTATTTTGATGAATGGGGTGATTTGAATGGTTTTTAGAACCAACAAAGCCCTTAATAAAAAGATAGTTAATGACTCTTTGTTCAAGGAGTATGTAAAGTATCGTAATCTTAAATCAGAGACCATAAGAAGTTACACTAGAAAAATTACGATTTATTCTACTTTAACAAAGCTCACACCCACACAATTAATCGAAGAAGCTGAAACAGATGAAGATAAAGGAATTAGAAAAAGATTAAGAAAGATCAAAGCCCACCTAACAGATTTACAGGAATATCTAATCTCTAATGATTACAGTCCACAAAAGATTGAAGATATTATTACCACTATCAGGGGATTCTATGCGTATTATGAAATAGAGTTACCCAAACGCACATACCATGCACCTGTACCAGATCTTCAAAAAGAAGATATACCTTCCAAAGAAGATATAAACAAAGCATTGAGTTTTTGTAACAAAAAATATCAATCCATAATCCTTCTAATGTCAAGTAGTGGAATCAGTTTGGGTGATGTATTAAACCTCAAATTTTCAGATTTTTTGAATGGATTAAACATTCCAACAGAACATCATGAAATAGACATTTTAGATTACATTGAATATGATAGAATATGTTCAAAAAATCAAGTTCCAATGTGGCATATAAAACGCATGAAGAGCGGTACTTCTCATATCACGTTTAACACTCCTGAAACAACTCAAAATATAATACATTATTTGGTTGAAAATCCTCCAAAAGATGTTGATGATCCATTGTTTAGGGGTAAAACAGGTAAAAGATTAAGGAATGATGTTTTCCAACGGTTTTTAAGAAAACTAAACAAACAATGTGAATGGGATGATGTTGGAAGACAAATCTTTTTTCATAGCCATATCCTTCGAAAAATCTTTGCAAACAAATTGGAAGAGGCAGGAATGCCCCATCATTACATAAGACAATTAATGGGACATAGGAAAGACCCACTTACACGAACATACTTTTCTACTCCATCTGAAAAATTGCGTGATGAATATCACAAATTCATGCACTATCTGAATTTTATAGAAGAAACAGAACTAGAAAAAATAAATACTCAATAATACAATTCTAGTTAACATTAGTTTAAGCAATTGTTTTAAATTTTTCTTAAATTGAATTCCATTATTTTTTTTCTAAATTTTTTATAGATGTAGTTTGTCTTTTTCTTTCTATAATTGGTTTAATATTTGAGAGTATTTTCTCAATAGATTTTAACTTGATGTGTCTTTGAATACAAATGGCATTATCTAAAACTTTGCGATAGCTCTTTCCACGAATTTTATATTAACTCTAATTTCCGATATTTCGATTTCTCTTGTTTTTATCTTTGTCTCATACTCTGAGGTTTCATTCTTTCGCTTTTTTTCATTATTTTTAATGTTCATAAATTTCACCTCCTATTTGTCTTTAATTTCTATTTTATCTTCCAATTTTTTCGTTATCTCATTAAAAAAAGGAAACCCCATGTCATATAATAAAGATTTTTATTTCTATATGTAGTTCAGTAGTTCAAACTTGATACCAATTTCATTTTCAATTCAATCAAAAAAACATTTAGTTACATAATTCAATAAAGACACCAAAGTCTCCAAAGCATGGAGGTTTTTTTTCAGCTCTAAACAAGATAGGAACATTGTTATTTTGCTCTATAAAAAAGATTTTAAAAAAGTCACCAAACAGTTTCAAGTAATAAATCATACAATTAATTAATCATATTATTATATTATATAATAATAATAAAAATGACTTAATTATATGTATAAAAATAGTGGTGTCTTTTTTTCCAGTTGGAAATCTTGGAGACTTTATTTTGAATCTTTTTATTTTGAGTATTGAAGCAAGCTCCAAGCTCATTTTACTCTATAAAAAGATCATATGCCTTTGGAGTATTTGGAGACTTTATTTTAAATTTGATGTTTTTTAATTAATTTCAATGCATCAGTGTTGCTAAACCCTGAATGCTCGGTTAACATATCCCAAACATTTACACTAAAATTGCAGGCACTACAATGGAAAATACTGTCTGTATAGAATGCACTTGGATTGTTGTCATTATGAAAAGGACATCGTACTATCCATTTGTTTCCTCTGTTATCCCCAGTTTCATATAACTCAGGAAAGATCCTATCCATTATATCCCAGTTGATAGGTTTATCGATTAAGTTGTATGCCTCTGATTTATGAGGTTTAGGATTATATTTTGGGGCTTGTTGAATTTCTTGTAATATTGATCGTTCTATGGTTCCATTACCTGAGGTTAATTCTAACTGGTTTATTGGAATTTCGGTCATTTCATCTATTTTGTCAGCGCTGTTGATATCAACTGGTTTACATGGTTTTCCGGTTTTTGGGTGGTTGCTTCCTGGTAACCTGATAATCCTAGCAGTTTGATCTGAAATTACCTTCTGATCTAAAGTGGTAATGTTCAGTTTGGTTGCTAGTTTTTGAAAGAAATTTTTTATAGCCTTGTCAATATTTGGATTTTGAAGTGTTTCTGTTTTAATATGTATATGTAATCCTTTTTGTCCGCTCTTGTTTACAATAACTTTATAGTCTAATTTATTGAATATTTCAACTATTATTCTAGCATCTTTAACAGTATTGTCTGGATTTCCTTTATCATCCAGATCTATGACTATTTTAGTTATTATACCTGTTTTTACTGGCCAGTTTCCATCTGTTGAGGTATAAGTATTTACTGAAATGTAGTGGTTATATTTCCCCAATTTAGCATAGTTGATATAAGTTTTGTACAATTCTTTGCTTGATTGTACAACTTTATTAATTATAGTTTTACCTCCCATATCAATGATAAAATAACGATAGGAACCCCCAGGATAAATGGTATCATAAAAATTGATAATATTTTGATATGAAGTTATCATAATCAGCACCCTCCAAGCAGTCGTAAGGCTTCTTATCAATATATAATGTACCTGAACCGTTGTTGATAGTGGTTTCAATGAATTCTTCTATACATGACATATACTGTTTTGGATGTTTTGGGATCTGTTCCTTGTTTTTTACCTGTTCCAATAATTCATTAGTAGTGTAATTAAGAGAATATCCTCCACCACGACCCAATTTCAATTCCATAATACCATCAGATTCTAATTTTTTAAGAAGTGTTAATGTTGCATTTTTTACAAATTTTTCTTTATATGCCATATTTAAAATGGCTGGCTGTTTTACTATCAGTATTTTGTCAACCTCTTCAAGATGTGTTTGATTTTTATCCTCTTGATCTTCTACTTTTTTAGTATCAAATACTGGAATCAAAACATTTTTAATAAACATTTTTTCATTACTTATATGTTTCCCTGCGAACTTAAAATGTTCAATTAGTTCTCTGAGAGTTTCATAATCTTGTTTAGTTGCCAGATATTGCGTTAAACCATCAATTTCATAATAGGGGCGTTTATACAATCTACTTAATGTTATTGATTGCATCATTCGTATCATTCTTTCAGAGATCCTGGCCTCACTTGTATTCTCTGCGGGAAAGATACCATTTACATCCCCATGAAACGGGTTTAAAACAAGATCAATCTTTTCACGTGGCACTCCCTTTTCAATCCAAATATTTTTATGATTATTCACTTCTTCTAAAATAAAGTTAAAAGTTTCTTTTATCTTATTTTGGGAATTAGAATCTTTAATGAAGTTTTCAAGATTAACAGGTGTAAATGCTTTAGTTTTTTTCAAATTTAATATTTGATACAATTTATCCATACTTGTTGTTGGAAATAAAGTATCTATTCTACTTTCTACTTGGGCTTTAATGTCCTCGTCATCATGTTTATTACCATTGTCAGCGGTAAGATACATGAATGCAGGTCACCCGCGTGTATTTAATTGAATTGTTTTACTCTCATGGACTGAAATACTATGTAGATAATGGTCATCATGTTCTAATAATGATCTTAATTGTTTTAAAACTCCTAACCCTGGATCTTCAAGGAATATAAGACATTTATTTTCAAAATCTTTACATTTACAATATTTTCCCTCAAACTCTGTAATGTTTTTATTAATTGCAGGTTTGTCATCTTTTTGAGCAAATTTTAATTCATCTTTCAATTTAACTAAAACCTCAGTTACATCTTCATCGTTTTCTTTATCAAACCATTTATCAGCTCCATATCTCAAAGCTTGAGGACTAATCGATTCATATATTTCAAATCTTTCATGTGGAAAATATTTTATAACTCCCATTATCATCTTTGTTTTCCCTGTTGTTGTAGCACCGGCAACGTTGTTATTTATGGGATGTGGCATCATAGAGGATAAGAAATTGATTGTTGTTGCTTTTATTAGTTCCTTCTCATCTATAATCTCTTTTGACATGTCATCTGCTATAAAATCAATAATATCTACATGTCCAAAGTTTTCATTTTTCAAATCTTGGATAACGTCCATTACTTCAGTCATTTAAACATCCTCCATTGCATCAATCCCCGTTATTAGTAGATCTTCAACCCACTGACTGAAAGAAGGATATTTATTTTGAAATTTTTCTTTAAAAAGTAAACTTAGTTTTAAACGTGTTTTTTGACGTATTAAAACATTTAATTCATATTTCTTCTGGCTTACGCTCATGTTAATCTCCTTAATTAAAGTTCGCAATCTTTTAATAGGAGAAACCCCACAATATTATTGTTACTAATAATGGTCTTTCTCAAATGCTTTTATATTTTTAATTTGCTTATTCGATCATATTTCATCTCCTATCGGTTTATACTATAAAATATCAAATTTAATATCGCAGTTATTTATTTCACCGATAATAACTAAGTTTAATAACAAAACGCACTGTGTTGACTTATAATACAACTTTAATTATTTGGAAATGTCAAAATTATTATCTTATTTTAAATTTTCCTTTATCCATACTCTTATTTGAGAACTCATAGTTCGATCATTAAGCTGGGCTAATGATACTATAGTGTTCTTAATGTCTTGATGAATCCTTATTGTCAAAGTTATCATTTCTTGTCCTTCCATATTATACCTCCATTTAAATTATGTCTTATACTGAATTAATAAAAAAAAAGTTAATATCCTGCATACACAGGTGTTATTGAACAAAAGATCCAAATTTTTAATTACTTAATTTTGTGGATGATAAAATTTATTTCACAAATTTTTGTATTAAAATCAAAATGGAAACATTCAATCAGGATACTTCCTCTCTATTAAAAACATGTTATCCGACTAAAAGAAATCCAAATTTTTTGTTAGTAAAAATTAAAATGTGAGAAATATATTCTACAATCAGGATACTTCCTATTTAGATAGTACGTGTTAGCCACGCTTATAAAAAAAAATTATAATCGACAAAATTCGAAAGGTGAAAAATTACAATTTTATAACCAATAAAAATCAATTTTTATCAGTATTTGCAATCACATTCACTTTTAAGTTAAAAATAAAGAATTAATTGATGATAGTTCCGCAGAAAATATTTTAATCATTTACTCTAAAAAAGTAAAAACTATTAATTGGATGTGTTTCGTTCTACGTATACAACGTGTTAGCCATATTTATAGAGATTAAAATTCATTTATTAATAAATATTGTAAGCCTGATAAAAATTTTAAATTTTTTGTAAGCTTCCTTGTTAGGATTTATCTATACAAAATTGTTCTGAACTTTTTGGTTTTTATGCCTTCTTCTACATTATAATACGTGTTAACCCAATTTTTATTTATAATAGTTATTAACTATTCATGTATTTTTCATAAGTTTTTTTAGATTAAATGTTTTTGTTAATTATAAATGATGTTTTATTTCGTTAAATACCTATATAGCGAAGTAGCATATTTTAAATATATTTTATATAAATTATCTTCAAAAATAGCATAAAATGGGTGCTAAATAGGTATCAACATAGGTGATATAATAAGTAACGAAGCCAAGTATAAGCAACTGAACATAAAGCTAGCTGAAAACAACTCGCAACTTGAAAATCTATATAGTATAATGGGTAATGTTAGCAAATCCAATCTAATTAGAGTAGAATAAATGCATATAAAAGAAATATAAGAACATATTTGATACATTTCACTAATTTCTGTGATGAAAGAGATTCAATTATCATGAAAATCAATATTTAACTTTTAATTGTTTCTTTGAACCAGTCTTATGTTTTTCTCAATAAAATATTAAAAATAATTTATTCCAAATTTAAGGAAAACATTAACATGTTAAGAAATGTTTAAAAGAAATAAATAAAAAAATTTAGTTATAAACCAATATCACAGAGTTATATATAATTTAAGAGTTAATTATAGGTTTAATAAGATAAATATAAATTTGAAAAATAGATTTCCAGGACACAAATGTTTAGCTTTTGTTTAATTTAAATAATATAATCATTACAAAAGAAACTATTTTTAGAAATCAATTTGTAAAACGTGGAGGCTCTTGAAATAATTGATTAGTTATACTTTTGAGTACATTCTACTCTCAATACTTTAATATTTATTAAGTTTAAAGATTTTTAATATCAACTATGAAATGGCGTAATCCTGGAGTGAATGCCTCATCTTTTATCTTTAAATTTGATATTTTATTTTCTTTCATGAATTTTTGTAGTACTTCCAGGTCTGTAGCTCTGATTTCATCAACAACAACTTCTATCCAAACCATGTTTTCTAAATCATCCCCTTCTAATACAATTAATTCTTTGCCTTCATCATCTATAATTTCTTCCCCTTTAAAACCTTTATAAGTTTTTTCCATTTTTTTACTCCTTATTCTAATTAGTTTTATATCACTTCTTAAAATATCCTATTTACCAATAAATTATTAAGTATTCAGTTATTCACCCATCTTCTAATAATTCATTATACTTCATAATGTATTCAGTTATTGCAATTCTAATTAAATTTGATTTGCTTACATTACCCATTGCATTTGAGAGACTTTCCAGATCATTGAGTTGTTTTTCGGTTAGCTTAAGGTTCAATTGATTATACTTCGTTTCATTAGTTATAATAATACCCCTTCCGATACCTATGTAGTATCTAATATATATTCTTTTTGAAGTTTATTTATAAAGATACATAGCTAAAATATGCTACTTCATCACAGGCTCATAAGAAGTAAAAATTAGAATAAATTTTAACTTACTATAATTCAATTTAAGCAGAATTTTTTCTTTTTTTCTTGTCTAGTTCAGTTCCATTATTATCTATAGTACTCCCACACACACGGCAGGGTATTATACTAGCAATACTTTCTTTAGGTTGGGATTGATTGGGGCCTAATCCTGTAACTGTTATTTTATTTAATGTAATCTCTCCTTTACCACAGTTACAAAGATGAGTTTCACTAATTTTTCTGACATATTTTATCACCTATAACTAATTTAATTGTATATAAGATAAATTTGTTTAAAAGAGAATTATGAGATATTTATCGCCAAAAACCTGTCATAAGGTGCAAGTGTAAAAATAAACTAATTATATGGATTTATTTTTTTTTTATGATAAAAATTATAGAATAAAAAAATTAAAAAGAGTATTATACAATTTGTTTAACTGCCATTTCAATATCTGATGCATGGACAGTTACTCTTCCTGCGTGTTTTGCAAGTAACACAGCTTGTTTAGAAATGTCTTCTCCACACTGTTCTAAAACGTTTGCTAATACTTCTTTTGCATCGTCACCTACTCTAAGTGCACCTGCATGTTTTATTATTCTTCCTATTGGAGCTAATGGTAGTTCAGTCATATTTTATCACCATATTTAGTTAATAGGTTCATTTTATTTAAATACATCGAATTATAATGTATTTCCATGACAATATACACTTTTTATTAAGAATTCGTGACGTAAATCACAAAAAACTAGTCATACAGTGCAAGTGTAAACAAAAGAAATTTGGATCCTGGTTATTTAAAAATCCATAGTTTTTAGATTTCCAAATTGATATTACATTCAGGACAAATGCATTTTTCTCCAATATCCCCTAATGCACTAATACATTCCATTGGCCCGTCATATCCACATTTTGGGCATTGTTTAATTTTTTTCATAACTTTGCCCTCCTATACATTTAAATATTGTCTTCAATTATTTTAATTTCTTCTGGTGTCAAACCATACAGGTCAATATATTTAATCAGATACCACTAAAATGAAATCTAATAAATGTTTTAGCATCAATAACAGAACAAATTATATTAATTACTTATATTTTTTCTACTAATTGTTTTCCTTCACGAGTGAGCTCTATAATGTGCCCATTCGGGGTTGATCCACTATATTTAATATGTCTTTTATGTCTTAGGTCATGAATATAGGATCTTAGGATAGGACATTTAATTTTTAATTTTTCAGATATCTCTTTTTCAGATATTTGTCCATTATTAGCTTTATTAACTATTTTCATGATTTTCATTTCATATTCTTCCATCTAAATCAACTCCTATTTAGTTCTATAAGTTATTAACTATAATTTTAGCATATTTAAAGATTTTTTAGTTATTTTAATGATGATTCAATTATTTTAATTTCTTCTGAGGTCAAATCGTACAGGTCATAGACCATTTTATCAATCTCATTGTCAGTATCCGTTATTTGTTGGAGTAAAGGAATAATGACAGATACACTTTCTTCAAATTCAGTTTTAAGAAGTTCTTGAGTTTTCCTTTGTTTAGTATCTACTTTCTTCTTGTTTAATTCAGTTAAAAATTCATCAAACGATAATTCATAATATTTCTTGAGCTTTTTGGAAAACTTTTCAATTCTATAGGTATAATGTATCCAGTTTTGAAAATTACTAACTTCTTTTTGAAGCTGATTATTCAATTGTAACATCCGTTCAGCTTTTTCAACAATTATTCTTTGTTCCCTAGCATCAGCAGGGTAGATTGGCAATTGTTCAATGAATGCTTTACTTAAATTGTAATATTTGCCTTGTAAGGGCGTGCCTAAAAATTTAAAAATAAAATTTAAAGTTTTAGAAGATAAAAGGGCACCTAAAAATTGGAGATTAACAGTTTCAGAGGTTATAATGAAACATTTAGCATTAGTAAAATATTTATTTTCATCGTAAACTGTAAACATTTGAGAAGCTATTTCGGGGTAAATTAATTTAGGTTTTTCAAATTCATTAAAATAATCTGCAGCATAACGTTGCAATGCAAACCATTCCGCATTTCCATCTTTAACAACACTTCTATTTAGTAATTTTTCTTTAAATTTTGATAAATGATTTTTAATAGCAGGATATTTATTTATTGAAAATTTCCAGGGGATGTATAATAAATATAAATTATTATATTTAATTTTCCATTTTTGAATATCTTTACCTCTTAATAATGGTTTTATTACTTCAATACTCTTTGAATCTTCTTTAATGAGTTTATTTTTAGTGTTTTCATCAATTATGAATGCATCATTATATCCTGTGAATATGCCTATGTAAATATTTAAAGAAGGTATATTCTTTATTTGAATACCTTTATCATTTATTTTATCTCTCAAATTTAATATTTCGGGATGTTCAAAGGTCCATTCACGAATACCAAGTTTTCTTTGTTCTAATTCAAAATCATTATTAATTAATATATTATTATTTGTGGAATTGCATTTAGTGAGAATAAAAAAACTGGGATAGGTAGTTGCATCCTCAAAAATGTCATCATATGTATGATCAACATATTTTTTAAAATCACAATTATCTAAAATAAATTTTCTTAAAGGTTGTCCATATGTTACTTTGGTAAATTTATTAGATGAAATGTAACCTAAATTGCCATGATGTTTTAATATTTTAATTCCTTTTTCAAAAAAATAAACATACAAATCAGATAATCCTTTGTATGTCTGGTAATTTTCTTTGAGATAATGTTTAATAGTACTTATTCCATGATGCCTGACATAAGGAGGATTTCCTATTACAACATCAAAACCTCCATCCTGGAAGATCTCTGGGAATTCTTTTTCCCATTTGAATGGTTTATCTGTAAATTCTGGATCATCCACAACTGAATTTCCACATTTTATGTTTTTGTCTATATTTGGAAGTATCAAACCTTTTCTACATACTTTTAAAAAGAGGGACAACTTGGTGATATCAACTGATTCTTCGTTTAGGTCTACTCCATAGATGTTATTAATTAAAATTTCTCGTCTTTCTTCTATCGGATCCCATAAGTGATCTAACTTATCCTTAGTATAGAGTTGTTCTCGAATTGCTTCATGTATTTCCATTAGTATATCTGCAGCTTTATTCAAGAATGCTCCACTTCCACAGGCAGGATCTACTATTTTAATATTTTTAACTTTGATATCCAGATCTCCAATTTTAGATATCCTATACTCTTCTATAAGTTCTGGAATCGTGTTTATTTTACCAGACATGCTTAGGTATACTATTATGGTATTTCTGCAGATATAGTCTGTGATGTATTCAGGGGTATAAAATATTCCCTCTTTCTTTCTACGTCCTTTACTACCTTCTTTAAGTTCTTCTATATCTCCTATACTATTCTCAAATATGTGGCCCAATATATTAACGTCTAGTTCTGTTGAAAAGTCAAAAGTAGCTATTGTAAGCAAGTTTCGGAATATGGGATTAACTTTCTGACCATATGGTCCTAGATTAGAATTAACATCTTGTTCATATTCCTTAAATTTCCAATTCTGATAAGCATCATTAAAGAAACTTTGATCTTCCACAATATCTCGAATTTTAAGATCATTTAATTTTTCACTAAATATGCCACCATTGTACTTGGATATCTTTTTATATTCATTTCCTATGTTAATATCTGAAAATAAATCATTTAATCTTTGCCAAATACTTCCTTCTCTCAAATCTCCGTTAAGTATAGGTGTTAATATTGTATCTGTAGAAACTTGAGCAGGTAACAGGTCTATGTCTTCAGCAAAGCAGATGAACATGTATCTGTTCATTATCATCTGGGCGTAATGAATTGAATCAAGTCTAGATAATTTATTAATCTCTTCAAACTCTTTTATTAGCATTAATCGTGTTTCATTGTATAATTTATAAAATTCTTTTTC
>PLXT01000096.1 GCA_003151535.1 Methanobacterium sp. | reverse complement strand
AGAGGTTTATAGAAATTCTCTATAGGCATTAAAACTCACTCCCTATTATAACAAAAACACCCTCTACATAAACTGGAATTCAAAATAATTAATACTTTTATTAAATTAATACAGTTTACGTTCTTTTCCAGATTTTGTGAGATAAACATCAAGTATTGGCGGATTTCCTTCACAATTCATTTCGAATTCTAATATGGTGCCGTCTTGGAATGTAATTTTAGCACTATTAGTCTCATAATCGCATTCTTGAATTATTTTACCTTCAATTTTTTCAAGTTTCATATTTTATAATTAGTTTTTGAATAATTTAATTATATTCATTATAGATTACAATTAGAATTACAGGATTTGTCTCTTTTTACTAATTAATGTAAATCCTATCGACTTTTGATATTAATAAAATTAAAATGTATTAAATTTTAGTATTTGATGCATAGTTGTACCAGAATTCTTCTATACATTTAACCACATTTTTATATTCCCCATCACTGTTTGGTTTAGTGATAAATAAATTAGGGCAGTCTTGGTAGTTATCAAGTTCATTCTCACTTTTTAAATCTGTTAAAATAACCACAGGTATGCATTTTATGCTCTCTTCTTTGATGATTTTTTCTAAAACTTCTGAACCACCTTTATTTTTTAATGTATTAAAATCAAATATAATAATATTTGGTCTAGGCATATCATTAAACACACCTAGTTGGCAAATCATTTTCCAGGCTTCTCTACCACTTCCTGTAAATCGGATATCATCAGGAAATGTTGATTTCTTAAATTCTTCAATCAACTGGTGCAAATCTCCAGGATTGTTTTCAATAATCAGAATTTTAACTGGTCTATTTATATTCTCTTTCAATTCTTCACATCCATTATAACTTATTAACTAAAAAAAATTAAATTTTATTTACTTCATTCAAAAAAAAAAAACAAATATAAATCATATTTGTTCATCGATAACTTGTTTGATAAATGGGAGGCGAGCAGGGATATTCCTTTATAATATAATTAAGCGAAAAAACTACGTGTGTAATAATTAAAAACTAAAGTAAACATTCCCTGCTCAAATATTATATTGGGTAGCGTTCTATATACAATTTATCATTCATAAAGAACTTTTTATAAATACTTATTAAATGAATCGATTAAAGAAATTAACCTCTCTGAATGTTTAAAAAATAAAATTAAGTACTAAATTCCCATTTATTAATATTTTATAAGAGTATAATGTATTTAAAAAATTTTATACTCATTAAATCAACAGATTAATCGAATTATTCACTTCTAAAAGCTGTTAACTTTTCAATACTACTATCTACTTCTTCTTGGACCAATTTATGTAGAATTAAAGCTCCTCGAAGTACTATAGCAAAAAATAATTCTTCCTTGTTTTCGAAGTAATGATAAATAGTGGATCTACCTAAATGTACTTTTTTTGCTATTTCATTTAAAGAAACATTTTCAAATCTTTGTGAGAAAAATAAATTTTGAGCGGCATTAAGAATATCATTTCGCCTATTATACTTCTCCAATTCCCTCCGGTTATTTGTTGACATTTTTTTACATATAAATTGGATTTGAAATTAAGTTCGATATGGATATTATATTTATTATATCTAGTAAATCCTTAAGTTTCATTATATATTCAATCATTGTCTTTAAATAAAATGGATATACTTTTTTTGTTTTCGATTTTGCAATATTAAACACTGTTTTTTTGATTTTTAGTATATATATGAAGTTTTTTAATATTACTAGTCTAGATTATTTGATAAGATCTTTAAGATCAAGGATAATAGACAAAATTTTTAACCAACGATTAGTAAAATTTAATAATAATAAATATTAATATCTAATTTTTAGTAATAATTAAAATAAGCAAAAAATTAGAATAATTAGCTAAAAAAACCTTGGGGGGGTAGAGATATTTTTAGAAAGTAATAATAGTTTTATTGATAATAGATTGAAATTTAGTAAAAATAGTTTATTGATGTTTGCACTGGTTTTAATTGGTTTAATTGCTATCTTTTCTTACAGTATGGGTAATGTAGCAGCTGCTCCAGGAGACACTATCTATATCAATGGTTCATCAGGACAAGACAATTGGGATGGTCAACTTGCTGTTTGGAATGGACCAAAAACAACAATTAAAAACGCCACAGGCACAGTAAATAATGGTGGAACTGTTAATATTGCAAATGGATTGTACACAGGAGTAAACAACACCAATATCAACATTAACAGAAACATGATCATAGTTGGTCAAAGTAGTGATGGCACAATAATTAATGGAAACACGAGTACAATATTTATAATTGCATCTGGTGTGAATTCTAATATCTTTAATATAACATTAATCAACACAAAATCAGGCAATAATGGTGGAGGCATCCTGAATTATGGAACTTTAACTTTAACTAATTGTAAATTCATAAATAACACTGCATCCAATAATGGTGGGGCGATTTATAGTGGGCAGGAGATTTTACCTGTAAATAATTGTACTTTTATAAATAACACCGCAAGCAATAATGGTGGAGCCATATCTGGTGGTGATACCGTAAATAACTGTATATTCACAAATAACACAGCAGGCAATAATTGTGGAGCAATGAGTGGAATTATTGTAACTAACTGTACTTTCATACATAATACTGCTTCTTCAAATACCGGTGGTGCTATTGAATGCAGCTATCGTAGTAATTTAAACGTGATTAACAGTACTTTCATAAACAATACTGCCCGATCAGGTGGTGCTATATGTAATTTTGGTACTACTGAGGCCAATTTTAACCGCATAATAGGGAACACTGCAACAAATGGCAACGATATATGTTCTGATTTAGGCTCAACAAATGCAGATAATAACTGGTGGGGCTTAAATAATGGCCCATCAACAGGAAGCATTGATGGTTTAACTGTCTTTAAATGGCTTGTTTTAAGTTGTACAGAAAATAATTCAATCATCATTGGATCAGACCAGTACGATCACAGCTGACCTATTGTACGATAATGGAATATTAAATGATCCAAATAATCCTGAACTTTATTATCATGACCCTTCTAATGGTTGTGTACCAAATGGGATACCAATAACCTTCAATGGAACTATGGGAAGTATTAACCCAATAAGTACCACATTAACTGAGGGTCAGACACAAGCAATCTTCACGTCAAACAATAGTGGAACATGTAACATCACAGCCACAGTGGATAGTCAAAGTGTAAGTACACCAATTATGGTAGGTCTGCCAGTGATTAATTCCATAAACCCTGCAAATAATGCAGATATAAATAATGCAAGCAAAGTAATTACAATAACTTTCAGTGTACATATTCTCGCTGGCAGTTCATATAATGATATTACAGTAACAGGATCTTCAGGAATAGTCTCAACAACATCTCAAATAAATGGAAACATATTAACATTAACACCAACATCAAACTTAACCAACGGAAATTACTATGTTAACATCCTCATAAAAGCATTAACGGACTTAGCAGGTAACAATTTAACAACAGAGTATATTTCAAATTTTACTATCGACACTGTACCACCAACAATAAAAACCATAACACCTACAAGCAGTGCAGTAAACATACCCACAAAGCAAGTGATCAAAATAACCTACAACGAACCAATCAAAGCAGGAAACCTTAATATTACCCTTACAAACAATAACGGAGTAATAACCCCAATAACAACCTCCATTAACGGAAATATTCTGTCAATAAATCATAAAGCATTGTTGACCAATGGAAAATATACACTGACATTACATACTGGTAGTATAACTGATTTAGCCGGTAACTCACTTGCAATTGTGGGTAGCAGCTTCACAGTTGACAGCATACCGCCAACAGTAAAAACCATTAAACCTGTAAAAAATGCTGTAAAAGTTCCAACAAATCAGATAATAAAAATAACCTTCAGCGAACCAATCAAAGCAGGAAATCTGTTATTGAACTCAAAACAAGGACCGGAAAAGAAGTATTATTTACCAGAACAATCAGTGGCAATACACTAACACTAAAACCCAAATCTCTCTTAAGTAAAGGAATCAAATACAGTATAATTTTACATACCGGCTGTGTAACGGATTTAGCCAATAACAATTTAGCAGTGTACAGTAGCAGCTTTACAACAGTCTAAAACAAATAGAAAACTTTTTTTTCTTTACTAATTTTTTTTTATTGATATATGGACTAAAAATTCCTAATTTTCTAATTCAAGTACTAAATCAATATCTAAATTATGATTAAAATTAACAGAAAACTCTATAGCAATTTTTGTAAACCTATAAACAGCATCCATCTATATCAACATCATTTGTATTATGTAATCTTATCAACTTATTCCTATGGGGGTTGGTAATAAATTGTATATGCCGGGGGGAATATATTAGAAATATGTAAAAAATTAGATACTAGGAGGTATTGATTTGGATATTCAGGATCCTATTAAAACTACAGTTGAAGAAATTCGTAAAGTTTTGAACATAGAAAATGTGGTTGGTAAAACCATTGAAACAGATGAAATGTTAATGATCCCAATCACTAAGATGGGTATGGGATTTGGAGCAGGTATTGGTGAAGGTAAAGGCGCAGACGATATGGGTGGAAATGGAGCTGCATCCGGTGGAGCCGCAGGTGTAGAACCCGTAGCTGCAATTGTTGTATTTAAAGGTGTAAGCGGTCCTGAAGGAGTTAAAGTAATGTCTCTTAAGGAACCAGATCATATGTCACGAGCTATAAGTGGAATAGGTACTGCTGCTGTCGAGATCATGAATCAAGGATCTAAAATGATGAAGGACAACTGTGGCTGTGGCTGTGAAGAAGAGGAAGAAGTAGATATTAAAGAAGAAAAGAAAGGAAATATTTAAGTCTCTTTATTCAATTAGGATTTATTATAAATTTTTTTTTTAAATTTGTATTATTTTTTTTTTAATTATAAGTCACCTAAAAAAATCTCTGACCGAATCAATCTACACGAATATATGGGCCATCATACAAAGACAAGGCAAATAAAGTGTAGTTATGAAGAAACAATAGGAAGACATTAAACGTCTATTATACTTCTCCAATAATGTCAGCATATCTAATATAATCCATTTAATATAATCCCAAAAGATTCTGAAACCATTAAATTAGTTATATCTAAAAAAATAATTTAACAAAATTTAATAATAATAACTAAAGAGAATTTCTATTAACTTAGTTTTTTTATTATTTTTGTAGTGTTTGAATTTTTTGGTGAGGTTTTAGTTATTTTTCGTGTGTTTTTTCTTTGTTTCTATTTATTTTCTCTATTTTTTCCTATTTTTTTGTTAGCGTTCGCTAGGTTGTGTTTTTTTGTTTGAAGGTGTTTAATTGCATTAAGTTGTAGCAAAAGCAGGTGAAGATGTTTTTTGTGTGTGTTCGAAGTGTTGTGGTGACTTTGACATGGCCTGAGTGGAATATGTTTTTTATTACGGCGTATGGTCGTTCTCCGGGTGATCTTTTGCTTGTTATACGTTGGTTTCGCATTTTTTCTCGGATGTTTAGTGGATGGCCTCGTGTTGCCCTTTTCATGGTTGCATTATAGCCTTTGCAAAGTGCTCCGAAATATCCTCGATCGGGATAATTTACTTCTCCAGGTTTTGTGAGGTCAATTTGGCTATCTTGAACTGATGCGGG
>PLXT01000014.1:739-6377 GCA_003151535.1 Methanobacterium sp. | reverse complement strand
ATGAGGTTAATAGAAATTCTCTAAAATATATCAACAAATCCAAATATGGGGTAAGATATAAATCATTCGTAGTATTTCTTATGAAATCATTGAATATGGATTTAATGGTGATTGTATATGTTCACAATGGAAACTGCAAAGGCTGAAGATGCGTGGATCGCTATAATAGAACAGATAATGAATCACGGCGATATAGTAAAGGATGAACGTGATCTTATAACGAAAGAAATTTTAAATGTGATAGTCACGGTTTTAGACCCTGTAAATTCAGAACTACCACAGGGATATCTATCTTCTGAAAAGTTAAAACGATATGAGGAAGCTTTTTTAGATAGTGAAAATCATCATGATGGCATTAATTATGGGAAGAGGTTGAGGGAGCATTTTGGATTCAAGATGGGTCGAGATATCTACAAGGTAAAAATTGATCAGGTAGAATCCGTTATAAACCGGCTTAATAACTGTGAAACTTCAAGAAGAGCAACAATGACCACATTTGATCCATCGATAGATCAATGCCAAAACGAGATCCCAAGTCTGGTTATGATTGATTTTAAAGTTCGTAAAAACATGTTGTTTACAACTGGAATTTGGAGAAGTCAAGATATTTATGGTTCTTGGATTTCTAACTTCTTTGGACTTAAAGGACTCTCAAAATATATATCTGAACATTTAGGAATAAAAATAGGCCCAATAACTGTTCATTCTGTAAGTGCCCACATATACAAAACAGATTTTGATAATGCTACTAATAAAAAGAATATCTAAATCATTACCGAAATATATAATTTTTTTAAAATCCATCTAACAGATATAATTAGAGAAAAATAAAGTTTTTCTTACAAACTAATATGTATTAATTAATTTTAGAACATTAAAAATAGTGTTATTAAGAGATTTTATTCGTTTCCCAAAATGGATTTTTGCAGTGATTAGAACTTTATAATACAGTTCATATCAGTTTGTCTTCCAATTTCCACAATTTCTGGGTTACGGCCCATTTCAAGTAGAAACTTATTTGCAGTTTCTATCATGTCAACATATACAATTTTGCTAATTTTGCATCCGTCAACAACTGTATATGGGGGCATTTCTCCGTTCAACTTTTTGAACTCAAGTACCTTTTCAACCATCTTTCTATACTGTTTGAGAGTTAACCTCTCCATTAAATCGACCACATTTACTTTTTTTTACTTTCTTTAGTGTATTAAAACTTTTTTAAAAGTATGTAAATGACTATATAAATATTTTGTGAATTAAAGAACATATTTAGCATTATTTTTCATTAACAATATTATTATCATGATATTTTATGATATTAGTAACCATTCTGTATTTCAACAGTTGCGTTTGGATCAAATGGATTTGTTCTCATAGCCAGTGAGAAAAGGTACGGGTAGTTGTTCATAAGGTGTTCCATGTATTCCACCCATTGATAGATGAGTAAGTTATATGCCCTTTCAGTATCAAATTTTAGATGATCATAGTCTGCTTTGGGGAGTTGTTTAATATTTTTTCGCTTTTCAAGCTCTTCAGTTAGATGAAAGACAGCTCTTAATAGTTCTGTAAAAGTTTCATGTTCTAATAGGTTGGGATTTTCAAGTAAAGCCAATAAAAACCTTTTTTTACTCATTAAATACTTTTTAGTTTCTTCTAAGAATATTATTGAATTTGGATCGTTGACATGGATTTCAAGATGATATTTACGTTTTGTTATGTTCTCCTTAGCTTTTTGAAAATCTAGATCAGCCCAATTTGAATTTATTATCAGAGTTTCGTTGATACTTTTTGATTTTGAATCAAATTTAGATATTTCTCCCAGAAGTTCTGTTCCAACATCACTAAAAAAGACTCCAATGACCATGTTTAATTTTTCAAGCAACACAATCTTTTCTCGTCGACTTATAGCAGTTTCTATTACTAGAACAACAAGTAAAACTTCTATGGGTAAAAATGCAAGGTCTATTCCGAAATAAAATAGTTCTGTTCTAGGTTCATGGAATATGTAGAACTGTATTAGATATAATATCACAGCACTTAAAATAAGTAAAATTGCAATTTTAAAACGCCAGCCTAATCTTTCCATGAGTTTCATTGTTTTCCTGTAAAATAAAAATTATTAAATACCCTTTTGGGCAGATATTATGGTAATAGGGTTTCTTGCCAACATCATAGTTCCCCTTTTAGTTATTTCGCCCTTAGAAATCGAAACATTCACCACATCAGGTTTAAGTGAAAGTTTATCTAGGGAAGATATTGCCTCCGCACATGTTTCGAGGAGTATTGCCGTTACAATAATTCTTCCATTATTATTGAGTTTGTTATAACATTTTTCAATTAAAAGTGGTAGTTTACCACCACTCCCACCTATAACTAGTAGATCAAATTTTTCAATTTTATCCAATGCTTCAAAGCCATTGCCTTCAATGACTTCCACATTTTTGGTTAGGCCATATTTTTCAAGATTTTGTTTTGTTGTTTCAATTGCATCAGGGTTAATATCTATGGAATAAACGGTTTTAGCCCGTTTTGCAAATTCTAATGTCAAACCTCCAGTACCACATCCGATATCAACAACAATATCATCGGGTTTAACACCTGATTTGCAGATCACAATGCATCTAACCTCTTCTTTAGTTGGACCGGGCACATTTGGATTTTTAATAAAATCTTGATCCTTAATCATTCCATTTCCCCTGTCCATCTGTCAAACATGTTATTGTCTATACCCAGAACATCTAATATCTTTCCAACAATAAAATCAACTAACTCTTCATTGGTTTTGGGTCTGTGATAAAACCCAGGCATTGCTGGAAGAATTATTGCACCTTCATTACTTACTTTGAGCATATTTTCAAGGTGAACAGATCTTAGAGGGGTTTCTCTAGGCACGATTACAAGTTTTCTTCTTTCTTTCAGAGTTACATCTGCTGATCTGGTAACTGCATTGTTTGCATATCCATTTGCTATTGCAGAAAGGGTTTTCATTGTACACGGTACAATAACCATGGATTCAAATTTAAAGGATCCGCTGTTTATAGAAGATGTTAGATCTTTAGGGCTATAATATTCAGATGCTAGTCTTTTAATTTCATCTTCTTTAATTCCTAGTTCATATTCAAGGATTATTTTTGCTGGATCCGTTACAATAACTGCAGTTTCTTCTCCAAGGTCATTTAAAATTTCAAGAAGTCTTTTACCATAAACCACACCGCTTGCACCAGTAATTGCTATAACTATCATTTTTTCACATCATTTATCTATATATGATTAAATATGCTTTATTTTTTAGTTTAACATAATTTTATAATCTTATTTAGGTATTTCAATATAGTTTTCAAAATTGAATCCTTTTGAACAGTTTGAATATTCCTCTGGTAGATATATACATAGATCAGCATGATTGAATCTTGCATCGCGGAGAGTACTAACTATGGTAGACATTTCACTTAGATTAACCAGATCCCCTTTGGAAGATACTGTTGTTTTCATTTCATCAAATGATGGGTAATCAGGAACATCAATAATAACGTACTCTGCAGGGATATCCAATTCCTCTGATATTTCCTTTTCAAATGATCTTATGGTTTCTATGTCTATTTTAAAAACGGCATTAGGATTTTCTAATTCGTCAAGTTGAAGTGAGTAAACTGTTTTGTAAAGTTTCCTATTATCCAGTCTATGCATCATATCTGCTATGAATCCTTTTTGATTTCTTGCTGTGATTATGATATCTGCATCATCGTATTTGTAAATTTTTTCGGGTATTATGAGTCCTTCCTTAAAGAGTTGATTGAGACAGCGCCTGAACATGGAGTTAATAATACGTGTTGTGTGATGCTGATAAACGCTTGGATACATGAAATATCTGGCTAGGAGCATTGATTCTGCAGCTTGCACACCTTTTGCCTTGAGTATAAGATTACCATCAAGTTTCATGTTCTGTATGAGTCTTTCAACATCTATAACTCCATATGCAACCCCGGTGTAATATGAATCTCTTAATAAATAGTCCATTCTATCAACATCAAGTTCTCCAGATATTATATGACCTAATCTTCCTTCTCCACTTATCAGTTTAATTATTTCCTTTGGATCAAATTTTTCTGATAATATATCCGATAATTCAGATTTTAATATGAGCTTAGAAGTCAATTCTTCGTGGGATCTTTCTAGTACCGACTCTGAAACATGTGAAAAAGGACCGTGCCCTGCATCGTGGAGTATTGCACTCACTTGTAACATCTCTTTCTCTTCATCAGACAATTCAAGGCTGTTGGCAAGTCGGGATGCAAGATACATTGTACCTATGGAATGTTCAAATCGGGTATGATTTGCTCCAGGATAAACTAAATAAGTAAATCCCAGCTGTTTAATACGCCTTAATCTCTGAATTTGTGGGGTATCAATTAGCTTAACCTCAAATTCATTGATCTGGAGGTTTCCATGAAGACTATCCCTTATAAATTTCATTTAACCACCTGACATTATGATATTAGTACCATCGTCTGTGTGTTCCTCTTTTTTAAAGTCCAGTTCATATTTTACACGTTCAATAACATCATTCAGGGCAGCTTTTGTTTCATGTCTATGGGCTCCAGCAACAACCGCTAGAAACAATGGATCTCCCGGAGAAAATTTCCCTATGTAGTGCACCACAGCAATCTCAACAACACCGTGCTTATCTTGAATATCCTTCACAATATCTTGAAGTTCATTTTCTGTTTCTTTTAGATCTGGTGTTGTTAAATCCATTTTAGTAGTATTTTTATCGGCTTCTTTACCACGTACTATTCCTTCAAATGAAAATATAGCACCGCATTCTATGATCCGAGGATTGGTTTTCACTGAATCTATTAAATCGCTGATATTTATTGTTTCTGCAGTTTTTTCTATTATTTTGATAGTCATTTTACCACATCTTTGAGTGATTAATATTCTTAATTTATTATAGATTGGTTAACTATTTAATTTCATTAACTTCCTTAATTGTTAACTGTTTAAGTCTTGAAACTCCATTTATCTCCTTAATAACTTCAAAAACTGAATTTGGAACCAAGAATTTCCAGTCTTTTCCATCAAGCATTCTTCTTCTTACTTCTGTTCCTGAATACAGTTCTCTATTGTAAAGTGGGGGAATTGTTACTTGATATCCTCCCTCTTTAAATAACTGCTGAACAAGAGAGTTTCCGGAATATACACGTTTAAATGATGGTGTTAGCATTTTAACGTGGGCTACCCAGATAGAGTTACAGGCAACATCTTGTATGGGAATGATATAATATTTTGAGGCAGGGATACCGTTTTCTGTAAGGGCTTTTGTAAGCATTAGTACTCTTTCACCTGCAGTGAATGGATCTTTAACTGTATGGCTTAATTGAGCACTTCCTATTCCAATAATAACTTCATCCACTTCTTCAAGGATTCTTTTTATAACTTCTAGATGTCCTTTATGGACAGGTTGCATTCTCCCAACGAGTAGACCCCTCATAAGCACCACCATTTTATTATTATAATAATTATAATCTTAAATTATTCAATAAATGAATAAAATCCTTATTTAATATGATTATAGTTCTCATTAAAATTAATACTTTTTATTATTAATTTTTTGAAAATTTCTATTTACTTGATTTTT
>PLXT01000014.1:0-635 GCA_003151535.1 Methanobacterium sp. | reverse complement strand
TGATTACGGCGTATGGTCTTTCTCCGGGTGATCTTTTGCGTGTTATGCGTTGGTTTCGCCTTTTTTCTCGGATGTTTAGTGGATGGCCTCGTGTTGCTCGTTTCATAGTTGCATTGTAGCCTTTGCATGGTGCTCCGAAATATGCACGATCTCGGTATGAAACTTCCCCNNTAGTCTATGTCCATTTTACTGTGTAGTTTGTAGCCATAATAGGATTTTCCATTTTTCTTAGTCCATTCACCGTCTTTGCTTCGTCTAGTTTTTGCGGTTGGTCCTCGAGGTTCATCTACTTTTTTATGACCCGGATCTGAAGTTATGAATGTTGCATCCTGTATAACACCTTCTTTAACCTTTAATCCTTTACTATCAATCTGTCGTTGTAATTCTTCCCATATTCTCTCATCTTTACCAGTATCAATTAAACGCTCTCTGAAAGCCCAGACCGTACAACGGTCTNNATAAACCATACCACGATTGTAAAACTAACATCTTTATCATAACAATTTCATCATTATTAGGTCTACCACCCAGCTCTGTATGATTATCATACATTTCCTTAATTATTGGCCTAAATACTTCCCAATCAATAAGAGGTTCAATCTCAGCCAACTTATCACCAAGCTGTTCTAAAAGCG
>PLXT01000112.1 GCA_003151535.1 Methanobacterium sp. | reverse complement strand
CCATACACATAAATTTTGAAAAAACTAAGTTAATAGAAATTCTCTAAAGATTATTATATGATGTTAGTCATCACAGACCAACTGATAATTATATTTGATGAGTTTTAGTAAAAATGGGGGCGGAAATATTTATTGTACATAACAGATTCTGTACAATGAAAATCCATTTAAATTAAATAAAATCATTATATTTTTAGGATTGATATTAAATAGAATCAATCATTTTTTCAGGAGCTGTTTTAGCGACTAATCAGAGAATATCCCACAATATAACAATTCAAACAAATAATTCAACTTCATCTAGTACGGGATCACTAAATTCAAAGACTTTAAACTCTAGGGCATTATAACCGTTTTGTAATATTAAATTGGTCATTTTAACATTACCGGAGGCCCTAAAACCTTTTCCAACTCACCTAAGGGGAAAGATATTCGGTGTTAGGGCTGTTGAGTAATATTAACCCAGTATTAGGGTTCTCTCCCATAATAACGGGCTATATATTAGTGGCTATGGTCTTACCCCTGTTTATAGTAACATTTACAACTGGTAAAGTATCGGTGAGGTTTCAACCACGATATATCATATCTACAGGATTTATATTAGCACTTATTGGATGTATTTATCTGATAAGTGTTTTCAGTTTACACACAAGTTTTCTCGAAATTGCAACGGGATTAGCACTGATTGGTTTGGGAGTTGGAATCATTTCTCCCCATTTATCTAACCTTGCATTTTTATGTATTACCCAAGATAAACAACCAGATGCGTCTGCTATTTGGAATACCAATAGCAATCTTAACAGTTCTATGGGAACAGCCATATTGGGATTTATATTGTTAATGGGTACCTTCAATGCACTATCAGTTGAAAAGTTAGTTAGTGGTATGATAAACGCATTCTATGTAATTACCATCATATTATTGTTAGATATAGTAATAACACAATTGGTACAACCTAAAAAAAGTTACTCCCAAAAATTCTAAATAGAACTTATACTCATAATGATATAATATGGGTCGGGATTGATCACACCTACTTTTCAATCGATGGAACCAGATATATATGTAGCTACATAAAAAAATTTAACTATATTCCTGCCCTAATAAAAAATCTTATTATTTACAATTTTCATTCTGTTTTAGTGGATTATATTCCAAATATTGTTGTTCTGTATAGAATTTATAAATATTTCAATTTTTTTTATAGGAATGGATTAATTTAAAGCTTTTTAAAATCTATCAATGACTAATTGAAAAAATTTATCTCATAAGAAGTTAAACTAAGTACTTAGATAAATAAATTAAGTTGATACAATGAATACATTGGATAATATTAATCTTATAGCCCTTTGTGGAATGAATTGTATAATTTGCATGAATTATTTGATGGAAAGAAATAAATGTCCAGGATGCAGGGATCCTGATACAAATAAACGTGTTAAAAGGGTTAGATGTAAAATTGAGAAATGTGAATTTTTTAATAATATTGATAACAAGTTCTGTTTTGAATGTGAAAAGTACCCCTGTGAAAAGTTGAAACATCTAGACAACCGATACAAAACCAAGTATAATATGAGTATGATCAAAAACCTTGAATATATAAAAAATTCAGGAATCAACAATTTTATAGATAATGAAAAAATAAGATGGACCTGTAATGAATGTGGAGGCACAATTTGTGTTCACAAAGGTTACTGCTATTAGTTGTGGAAAAAAAAATGACTAAAATAATCTCTTAAACAATTCAAAAACATTTATTGGAATATATTACAGATTTCTGTTATTCTGATTCAAAATTTATTGTATAACTAGTTCTCATATGATCATCTAAAACTCCTTGTTCATCTTGTTATTAATTTGGAAATAAAAATTAATATGAAAATAATAAAAGCAGAAGAATTAAGCTTTATGATAGATATATAGAATATAATAGAACAAAAAAAATCTTAAAATTTATCAGATTTAGTTGGATAGTTAAAAATTGTATACAATAACCTACCATAACTAGAAAAGTGTATTGAATTTGCACTCAAATATAATAAATAATTAGTTCGAGTACGTATTCATTAAATGTCTATTTCTAATATTAGGATAGAATCAAAGAACTGTAATTTAAAACATAATTCTTAGGGGGAATATTGTATGGATGATATTAAAAAGAAGAAGATTTTAAAAATGTTATATAATGAAAAGAAAGAAAATCCAGAAAAACCTGAAGTATCTATAGCAGATTTAGAAGATAAATTAAATATTGAAGGTGCTGAGTTAGATTCATATATACGAGATCTTACATACAGAGGGTACATTGAATACGATGGCCCAAAAACTTTCGAAGGACAGGATATTAAACTAACCCCTAAAGGGGAAAAGAATGTTTAAAGATTGAACATTTTAATATTCTTTTTATATAAAATAGAAATTTGATATTTTGGGTTCATTTTTGTTGTTAGAGATATCTTCTTAGTATTGGAAACAAAAAGATAAAGTTCATTATTAAAAATGATAAATTGTATATATGGCTTCCACCCATTTAATGTATAGAGCAGGGAATGTACATATTTATAATTACATTTACCAAAAAGGTATATCGCTTAATTTTTTTTGATAAAAATGGAATATCCCTGCTCGCCTCCGATTTACAAAAGAATCTTAGATTTAAGTATGCTAATAACAAATTCTGATATTAAATGTTCTTAAAGATTTTTTGAGGTTTATAAGAAGTTATAATATCCATTATTCAATGGATATCAAATATTAGTTTTAAAATTTTTAAAAAAGGTGATATAAAATGTCTGAGTTAACCCATAAGGTTGATGGCGGATTTATGGAAAAACGTGGAAACGGAATAAAATGCCAAAAATGTGGTTATTTCTTACACCAAAAAGAAATTACAATGGCATATCTAAAGGGATCAATATCATTACCCTTCCGTTCGGGTCCATCAAAAATGAGTTTGTAAATAAAATTAAATATGTATTTGAGTATAAAACTAATTTATAGGGGTGATTATTGATGGATAAATCAGAGGATAAAAAAGAATTTAAACCATCACTTAACACATTAAATAGAGTTTTAAATGGAACTTTGGATAATAGAAACGATTACATCGTTGCATATCATGGGAATTTATCCAGATTAGCAAGTTATTTAATTGAACATGATATCCCATTCGAGTTTATTACAAAGGGTAAAGAAATAAAAATACCTATAGAAAAGGTACATATCGAACCCGAATGATAATTAGTTTGATATAAATTCTTTAAATAATTGTAATATAATATGTTTTTTTAAGCTATTCCCTTCTCTTTTTTATTCTTTAAAAATTGTATAGTTCTCTCATGAAATAGCTGAAAGCCCTTTATAAAGACTGCGATCAACTGATTATATTTATCATCATCTTCTGGCACGAAACGATCGGGTATAGTAATAATAATTCCCATCAATAAAATTCCTTCAGGTTCATTATATTGTGTTTCATATGTCATGGAATATTTAGTGTCCATATATAAATTGTAGTTGTCCAAACGATCCTGTATAAAAATATATTTCTCCGTGTTAACACCAGTTTCTTCAAATTGTATCATTACATCTGTTGCAAAAGGTTTTGTTTTATCTAATATTTCAAAATTAATGAAATCTAACATTTATATCACCAATTATTGATTGATCACCATATCAAATATAATATGGGAGGAAATAAGAAGATTTTGTTGGAAATTATCTTTAAATAAACTGAATTAAAGAAATTTAAAAAAAAGTTGATGTTTTATGTTCTTATTTTGAATTACAATCGAAAAAAATAAATAAAAATTATAACAATTGTTATAATAGATAACGGTTGTTACCCAAGTTTTTTGTGAAAAAAAATTGATTAAAGGAAAAGGATTTGAACATCTAAACAAAGGCTAATAAAAATATTTTACCCACACAACCTCTTAATTAGCCTTTGTTTCCACCCATCAAAGTTTTATTTTGTAAATGAAAAAATATGGTATTTAATTGTCATTGGAACCACAAATATCATTTATCAAATATTTCTTGTTGAAACTTAATTTAAAGAGATAAACCCGGATATTAGGGTTTCTTGAATATAATAAAATAAAAAAAAAATGTTGGGTTTGCAGATCTTGCAAACTTTAGTTCTAATTTACAATTTATTTAGTATTTTATTCCAGATCCTCCGGAACCACCATTCGAACTGCCTGAACTATTGGAACTATTATTATTTGATCCTGAAACTACTATAATACCCGTCATAGATGGATCTTCAGATGAATGGTATGGGTAACTTCCACTTTGGTTGAAAGTATAGTTATAGCTCATTCCATTAGTTAAATTTCCACTATCAAATACACAAGAATCACTTGTTACTTTTTGGGTTACATTAGCTTTGTTAATCCACATAACTTTAGTACCAACTGTAACATTCAATGTTGCGGGACAAAATTGCTATTTTGTATTGTAACAGTATTAGCAGATTGTGATGTGCATCCTGAAACTGCTACAACACCCAAAACTAGTAACACACCTAAAGCTATAAGGTTTCTATTCATCCTAATATTCCCCCCTTTTATATCAAATTACATTGAATAATCAATTGATCTTGTCTTCATCGATCATTACTTCATAAGTTTTAAGATTACTTGGAGACTTCAATACTTTACCAAAGATAATTTAATTCCAGTCCAATCTGTCATCTAATTACATGTCCATCGGTCAGATCAAATTGACTGTTATGCCTTGGACATGTACAACAATTTTAAGTGCTAAATAGCACTATTTTAAAAATAATTCTAAATTATATATGAATAATACTATTATGGGAAGATAAAACAGAACTAATGATATCAGAAGTTATAAAAACCAGAAGTTATAAAAAATATATTCTATTTTGTAAATTCTAGAAATGGGTTTATTAGTTTGTTTGTTAAATATAAATAGTATTAATGCTATTGAAAAGGTATTGATTATATGGATATTTTAATAGTTGAAAATGAAGACAATACTATTTCTGATTTAAAAGCCATATTACAGGTTTTGGGGCATAAAATAGTAGGATTAGCTTCAAATGGAAAGGAAGCAATAAAAATAGCCTGTGATTTAAATCCAGATTTGATTTTAATTAATATAAAATTAAAGGGCGAAATGAGTGGTGTGGAAGCTGCAAATGTAATAATCAGTCTTTATAAAATTCCAATTATATTTATTACTGTATTTACTAAAAACTGTTTGACTAAATCGTTACAGCTACCTGAAGATGCTGTTATTATTAGTAAACCAATAAAAAAAGAACATTTAGAATATTGTATCTTAAGAGTATTTTAAGATTGAGAATAAAAATAAATGACTATTTTTTTTAATATTTAAAAATAACTTGAAATTACTATGAATCCTTAGAACAAATCAGAAAATTAGCCGAAGATACCAAGTGACATTATGAAAGACTATAAAACCCATTATAACCTCAGTAAAAATAAAATAATCATGATCATGGCCGGATTAATGATCGGGCTCCTTGTTGCAGCTCTTGATAATTCAATTATAGGTACTGCAATGCCTAAAATTATAGGCAACTTACAGGGTATGGAATATTATGTATGGCCATTTACTGCATATCTTCTGTCTTCAACAATTGCCATAATTCTCTTTGGAAAATTATCAGATATTTATGGAAGAAAACATATTCTACTTGTTGGAATTATTGTATTTGTTATAGCTTCAGTTATGTGTGGTTTTGCAACAAACATGTTTGAACTGATTCTATTTAGAACTATTCAGGGAATTGGTGGAGGAATACTAATATCTCTTCCATTTATAGTGGTAGGGGAGATTTTCGGTAACAGGGATACAGCAAAATATATGGGATTACTTTCGGCTGTTTTTGGATTTGCAAACGTTTTAGGACCAATCCTAGGGGGAGTTATTACTGATACCCTAAGTTGGAGATGGGTCTTTTTTGTAAATGTTCCAATTGGAATTATTGCTGTAACCATGATTCTGTATTCTTTACCCAATTTTAAACTACCAGATGTTAAGAAGGTTATTGACTATTCTGGGATCATTACATTTACACTATGTTTAAGCTCATTATTCCTGGCATTAACATTTGCAAGAGATCTAAACACATATCCTTTAATCGATATTGTTGGGCTTCTGATTTTCTCGGTATTTACGTTAATATTATTTATTTTGGCCGAGAAAAGATCGGTGGAACCTCTTTTACCATTACATCTTTTTAAAAATTCAATATTTACAATTTCATCTGTTGAAAGTTTTTTAGCAAGCGCACTCCTATTTTGTGGGATAATTTATGTTCCATTATTTGCACAGAACGTATTAGGTTTTAGTGCCACAAATGCTGGATTCATGATGATTCCAATGCTTTTAAGTGTTGCCGTTGCTTCGATAATTACAGGACAGACCATATCAAGGACTGGAAAATACAAAAAGCTTGCCATTCTTGAATTTGTAATAACATTTATTGGTGTGGTACTTCTGGCAACTATGAATGTAAACACTCCGTATTACATGTTAATTGTCTATTCCACTGTTCTTGGTCTTGGTTCAGGAATGACATACACAATATTCAATACAGCCGTTCAGAATGCATTTACATTTAGGGAGATAGGAATTGTAACGGCATCTATGCAGTTTTTCAGAAATGTTGGTGCTACAATAATAATTCCAATATTTGGATTTATAATGAACTATACACTAGGAAGTTCAGTTTCAGTAGACTTAGGTAAAACCGAAGTTTTAGCACTTTCCATTCATAACATATTCCTGGCATCAGTAGTATTGTCATTTATAGGATTAATTCTTGTATTCTTCTTTAAAGAGTTATCATTAGGTGGAGATGATTCAATGGTTCAAGAAGTAGTGTCTAATGAGGTGGAAGAAACAGCAAAATAAGATATATTACAAACAACTTCAATTGGATGGCTTGATCTGTGGGTATTCCATCACAATTGCCTGTATGGCAGACCATTCATTGGTTGCACTGTGTATGCTTAAAGTTGAAAAATAAGGTAATAAATAAATAAATAAGAAAATGGTAGGAGAACATTTTATCATTAGAAATTTGGGATCTTGATTAACTGGAAGAAGTTCAAAAGAATTGAAAATAGTTAAAAAAAATTAATTGGGACATAGTATCTTTATATTTATTACTTTTCATATGCTCTAGGATTACTGTGAAGTATATAAAGACACCATTTAGTATTAGGTGATAAAAATGGAGTCTTTCAAAGGGCATAAAAAAAATAATCAAAAAGCATCAATCGGTTATTCACTTCAAGCTATAAAATTTTTAGATCCGAATATTAAGTTATTAGACAGTGAAAATGATGGATTATTGGATTTTGAAATCCAAACAACTTTAGAAGCATTCCAAAAACCTAGAAAATACTGAGTTAACCAATAAAATTTCAAGAACTCTAAAAATATTAAAAATTTGTGTTCAATAAGGGTTATAATTCCTTTATATTCAATTATAACCCTGCAATTACTTCATCCCATCCAGAATCTTAATGATTAACAGTGAGAACTCTTTTCAGGAAAATTTTTAAAATTTATTAAACAGTTTTTATTTTTTTATGTATTATAAATAAGAGCTTTGAATGTTATGCTATTCATTACCGATATGAGTTTTTTCCAAGTTTTTAATGTTTTATTTGATCCATGGTACATTATCTTAAATTTTTGGAAAATTAAAAAAATTATTTATATTTATTTTTTAGATTTGCTTGTACAAATTCAGTTACCAAGCTTCCTCTAATGGTTACACCATTTTCAAAATGAATATATGCTTCTCTAACTCCATGACCACAACATGCATCTATAACTCCTGGAAGAGTCCCTAAACATGCATCATGACCCTCTTTTGTTGGTAGTTTACCACATTTAGCACATGGTCTCCTATGTTTAGATGAATCTAAATGATTTTCTATAGGTTTCAAATCATCAGAACTTTTATTTCCACTAGGATAACTAGTACCAACATTTTCAGTTTTTTCCTTTTCATCCATAATAAATATTGATTTTATATATTAAACTAGATATCCAAAACTAATTTTATAATGTTCAATTGATACTCCAAGAAAGAATTCAAACAGTAATTAAAAAAAAAATAGGGGAAATATTAAAATAGCTAAATCTTTATTTTCATATTTTATTCGTTAAATTTGTGAAGTTTTAGCTCCACAAGCTTCTTATTTGATTGAAAATCTGATTTAGCTCTGAAGTTGAAGTTTGTTTTATAAATATCGGCCGTGGGTCCTGTCCTGTCACCTGTTTTGGGAACTCGGAGAATAATGAATAACCTGGTTCATAGGCTGCTGAATGGAATAAGATAGCGCGATGATTTGGATTGGCTTTAAGCCAAGCTTCAATGGGTTTTTTATCATTATTGGTTTCTACTCTTACTCCTATTACATTTGCTCCTGTTTTTCCAGCTTCATTGACAATTAAATCTGTTTGATTTATATTGGCATTTACAACATCCAGGTTAAGTTTTATATGGTAAACTTTTTCTAGGTCTGTGAAATATCTGTTAGGTGTGTCGCAGTACTGGTTGGGATAGGTTTCATTGGTTGTTTGAACAACAATACGCTCATTTTTGTTGATTGCAACTGGTTGNNGCCATATACATTTCAGCTTTAGCTTTACCTGGTAAATCTCCACATGCAACAACTAGAACAGCATGATTCTTAATAGCACCAGGAACCATGACATTCATTCCATGGGTGTTTATTTCTATTTTATTGTTATTATCACTGCCATTAATAGAGAACAATGATCCTGCCTTACTAGGGTCAACTTCGAATATGAAGTTACCCTTCTCGTTTGGACCATACCAATTACCATTGATCTTCTTAATAGGAACTCCTGTAATGGGTATTACATGTACATTTGCATATTCCATAAGTTCTGCTACTCTAGCACCTTCCATCCAAGGCACTAACTGTTTTGGTGATGTTGGACTCTGCCCAGGCGGCGTGTTAACATTATAATCTGAAGCTTCGTCTTTTATAACCCTGTCAACCTGCGTTACTACTGTTGCATTCTCAGGAACCTTTATGTATGATGCTCCAATAACAATAGTTGATCCACTTTGAGGACTTGTTTCAAGGCCATTGAAATAACTTTGGCCGCTTTTTTGGTCTGTGTTGGAATATATAGCCAATATACCGATAATTACTCCGGTTATACATAATATGCAAATTATAATTGGCAATACAAATTTTTTCATAAACGTGAATCTCCATGTTTCAATATATATAAATTACTTTTTGTGAATTATAGCTAAGTACGAAAAGTTTTACACCATCCAATTTGTAAACCATATAAAAAGTGGTTTTAAGTTAGTATAGAGATAATATCACCGGATTTATCGTTTCAATAAGTTTAATAAATTACGTTCTTAACTATAATTAACTAGTTCAGTGTACAAATGAAAATTTTGCTGTCTATTTTTTTTGGAATTTTAATACAAATCTTTTAAATGAAATGTTAAGATTAAGGTTTAGATAGAGGTAAAATATATAATTTTTATATAATCTTTATATAATCAAAAATTAATCGGAAATAATAAATTATAGTTTCAATTGATTAATTTTAGGAATTATTTATAGGATATTCTTTGTAATCATTTTTCAGGTGTATGTCCATAGATTATATCTCTCAATAGATCTTTAAAATTATTTTCAGAAATTTATGAATAAATGGAGGGGAGAAGTATGAATTTGATTGCAGATACTTTTGCCAAACGTTTTGCCCATTGGGAGATTATTTTACCAGAAGAAGACATAAAAACTAGGAGTGGAGGATATATTCAATATGCTGGTTGGCTCATTCAATATTGTTTTGGAAAAGACGAAATGGGTGTAGAATATCTGGATTATTATGCAGCACATCGAATGACAGATGATTCACATATACGTATCTACGAAGATGGTAGAGAAGAATCCCTTCCTGCATTATCTTCAATGTTTTTAGTTAGTGATGACCCTGTAAAAGCAAAACAATTGGAAGGTAAGTATGAAGAACGAAATCGTAAAGTAGTGGAATTGTTGAATGAGAAGGGATTTGATAAGTTTACAATAAATATGTTTCTTCATGCTGGAATGGATAAAGAAACAAAAAATGAATAAAGATCTTTTTTGGGAATTGATTAGTGTATGTGTGGGAGTTTTTTTTAGAAATAAGATGTATAAATTGTAAAAACTCAAATCAAATTTATCAGTCAAATAATTTATGAACAGAGATAACTTGAAGATTTTTATATCCCCCTTTATAGTATCAGCTGATTTTATGGGTTTCTATATTCACAAGGAACCGCGGTTTGACATTTGCCACAGGCATATCTTGGTTTATTTAACTCTAATATTTTATACAGGTATTGGGAACAAGATTCATTATCTTTACCCATTTCAGTGATAGCTCCACATGGGCACCTTTCAATACATTTAAAGCATTTGACACAGTAATCGTCAAATTCTTGATATTGTCGAGGTTTAGGTTCAAATTCCCAATCAACAATAACACTTCCAAATCTGCCAGCTGTTCCTAAAGAAGTTATCAATGAACGACTCAGACCGAATGTTCCGAGACCCGCTATGAACGCAACATGGCGTTCAGACCAATTACTTTGACGATCAGTAACCATTAAACGTTCATCTAAAGCTGGAGCCAAGGCATTGTCACCATGTGATTCTACCAATCCAATAATTAAACACCTCAAAGAATTATTAAACATTTCACCTTCATAACGTCCATATAACCATTCTGTTGAAGGTTTACCATCAAACCTATTAGAACTGCGTATATGTTCGGTAAATGGTAAAAAGTAGGAAATAACCGATTTTGCACCGGGTAACCATTCCATTGGTGTTAAATGATCAGGGCCGACTACCTGTGGTTCCTTCAGTTTTTCCCATAGTGGATCAGATGCTCCAGCCACCCCAATTAAAGGTTGATCCCATATTTGCATCATATTAAGTTCATCAACAAAATTTTGGCTGCTATTTTTGGTAAAATTAGCAATATCTTCTTCAAGTGTCCGTAAGAACAAATTTAAACCCCCTTAATATATATTCAATGAACTGTCTTATAAAAATAAAATTAAAAAATGACAATTTCTTATAAAAATACATCTAGTTAAAGCAACCTTAAAACTTTCTATAATATGGGAATGTATGAGTAGTGTATGAGTACTGATCTCAATAATTAGAAAGTATATTAAAGTTTTATAATATATATAAAAGAGATTAGTGTAAACAGAATTATAATTAGTGACTTATATGGTTAACGACAGTGATATTCCCATTCAGAGACAAAATAGACTACTATTTTATTCTATTTGTGGTATTATCCCCATGCTATTATTTACTGGCTGGTTAATAATAGCAGCAATCATAAGCCCGGGCTATAATGGGAGCAGTGATTATATCAGTCCTGTTACTCTTGGTTTCTATTCTATGATACAAAATCTTGTATTCATGATCTTAGGTTTTCTATCAATTGGATTGGCTTTCGGTCTTAGGATGGCTTTACCATCACCCCGAAATGGATTGCTAAAACTTGGTATAGGTTCAGTAATAATCTTCGGTTTAGGTGTGGTTTTAGCGGGATTATCCCCTTTGATGGGATTATTGCCCGAAAATTATCTTGTAATAGTTCCATATAATCTGTTAACTATCATTGGATTTGCCATAACAATTACAGCATATATAGCATCTATACTGTTAATTAGTCAGGGTTTAAAATATGAAGACAGCTTAATTTGGGGCAGGTATAGTAGATATTCCTTAGTAACCGGTGTTTTATTCATTATTTTACTAATTTTGCTTATAATAACCATTTTTTACAATTTTTATCCTGGATTAAACCAGAGGGCATTTATCATTATATCTTGGATCTGGATTTTAATGACGGGTGTAAAACTGTATTTAATATCCTCAAACGAAAAGCCAATACAGGATAAATGGATATAATTAATATTTTTACACAAAAAATAACTTTAAATAATGTATTGCCCGAATCCAAAGCTTCAATAGCATTTTGGAGGACAATTACTCGGATGCAAAAAAAAATATAATAATATTTTATTTTGTTTCAATAACTTTTAATTATCTTTTTCTATTTCAACATCGGTAATAACCCATGTTTCTGACTCGGTATCAATAGTTGCCCAGACAGTTTCATTAGATTCTTTTTCCATCAAACTATCCGAATCTATTTCAAGGCCTTCTTTTAATTTAACACTGTATGCTTTACCTCTTTGTGACCTTACAATCAAATCATCTTCAAAACCAATTCCAATAACCTTCTGTTTCAACTCTGTTTTTGCAACCATTTTTTTCCACCTTTTTAAATAATAATATTTTCCTAACTTAAAATATAATTTCTAAAGCATTTAAATATCATATATAGATGTTTTTGGAAGTTTATTTTGAATCAATACCTATTTTTTTATTTTATTTTTTTTTGTATTCTGTTTTTTCAATCTGTTCTAGATAGTGAAGTTTGGGTAGTCCCATAACACCGGCTTTTTTCATGGTAATTTTCAGATCTTCGGACATTGAGAAATTTTTAGCTGTTTCCAGATTTTCCCATTCTGTTATGATAACCAGTTGTTTGGGATCGCTTGAATTACGATAGATCATGGCCCCTTTTGAACCTTTATTCTTTCTTACTTCACCATGCTCATCAAATACTTGTTTCCATTTGTCATAATCCTCAACCTTCTGTATTGTTAACACATACGTCATTGTTTCCATACCACCAAATTTTATTTTGTTTACTTAATTTCTATCACAATGCAATATCCATCTGTAAAGCCAATGTTTTCTGTTTGGTGTGATCCTGCTTCTATCCATAAAACTTTCCCAGTTTTAAGATCAAATACATCACTTTTATCATTTGGAAAACTTAATTTGAATTGTGCATCCTTAACAACATAAATAACATGGTCATTTGGATGGTTGTGCATTGGTGACTTTTCTCTCGGCTTCAATTTTATTTCCATAACTCTAACTTTTTTATTTTCCAAGAGTAACTCATACCCGCTTTTTGCCACTTCTAAAACATCTGGAATGTCTTTAATAACTTCACCCCATTTTATTCTCTCTACTATATTATGATCTTTCATCTACTTAGAATTTAAGCCAATTTCAAAAAATTAAGAAAATATATTAAAATATTATTAGAAATGATTAAAGAAACCATTCTGATTAGGGGTTTTATAATATTTAGCTCAAATTTCAGCCCATTAATCAGGATATCAAAAAATTGTTTTATATATTTTTGATAAAATAATTTTAAATTAGGAGTTGTATCAAAATTAAAATGGTTACCTATATCATATTATAATAACAATAGTTATGTAAAAGATTTAATAGTTAAAATTTGGGATTACTACAAATTTTAATTGTAAACGAAGATATACCAAGCAAGGACTGGGAGATATTAACCTTAAAAATTCATAAGCACTTTTAGGGCCCTTAACATAAATATAATATTTAGGGGTTGGTGATCCAATCATCTTAAAATGATCTTGAAAAGTTCTTAAAATTATTGAATTCCCATTTATTTCAATTACAATAAGATATAGGATGTTAAGCAAACATATTGTTTATAAAGTCATCGTAGTATATTTTAATCATGGTTTCTGTTAATTTAAAATATTAATGAGTTAGTTTTATTAAATAAATTAAATATAAATTTTCCAGATTTATTCCATAATAAACATTGAATTAGTATATAATTAAATATTTTTTTTGAATCAAAATAATATCCTGATTAATCAAACATTTACATAGAAAGTTAGGGGGTTAGGGGTATGGGTTCTAAATCTAAAAAATTAGATATAGAAAAATTAAAGGAAAAAAAAGATGTTCATGGGCTGATTAAAGCACTTAAATATCAAGATAGCAATATTCGAATGTTTGCAGCTATAGCTTTGGGAGAAATAGGTGATGAAAGAGCTGCAGCACCTTTAACCCAATCATTAAAAGAAAAAGAAAAAGTACGAAATGAAGTTTTAGAAGCACTTGTTAAGATTGGAGACTCTGCCGTAGATACTCTTATAATGGCATTAAAAGATGAAAAACTTCAGGAAGGAGCTAAAGTTGCTCTCATTAGGATTGGGGAACCTGCATCAAGAAATTTAATGTATAAATACAATAATCAAAATAGGGAGACTCAGATATATTTTATTGAGATTATGGGTGAGATAGGAGATAAAAATTCGGTTGAACACTTAATACACATTTTAAAAGACATTAAAAACCGTGATACTTATGATCAGGACATATTAACTTCTACTATAAAAACACTCGGTAAGATTGGAGATGAAAAGGCTACGGATATAATACACGATTTATATTTTAGGTTTTGCCATAGTCAAAGTGATAAATATTTAACTGAATTATTTATAGATGTTATTATTAATGTTGATCAAGAGTGTTCTGATTTTTTAATACAAGAATTAACAAATAATAATTTGAAAGTAAGAAAAGAAGTAGCAGACGCCCTTATGAGAATGGAATCTCAAATAATAGTAAATCCTCTTATACAAGCTTTAAATGATAAAAATGGAGATATTTTCCGAAAAAGGGCAGCAGAAATACTTTATAGAATAGGAGAACCTGCAGTTATCCCCCTTATTCATGCCTTAAAAGATGAAGACAGATATCTTAGATGTGGAGCAGCAGATTCTCTTGGTAAAATTGGGGATGATCGAGCTGTAAAACCTCTTATCTACGCTTTGAAGGATAAAGATAGTTATATTAGATTGGAAGCTGCAGTAGCTCTGGATAAGATAGGTTGGAAGTCTAAAGGTGGACAGGAAAATGTATATTATTTAATTGCAAAAGCAAAATGGAAGGAAGTATCCAAAATAGGAAAACTTGCAGTTCTACCTCTTATTCAAGCTTTAAAAGATGGGGAGTTGGATCTTCGATATGGGGCAGCAGAAGCACTTGGTGAGATAGGAGATGAAAGAGCATTAAAACAATTAAACAAGACTTTAAAAGATGATGATAATGATGTTCGTAAAAAAGTAGCCGAAGTTCTTGTTAATATGGGTCAAAATTCTAAAACTGATAAGATTTCTATTTAGTTAATTGTAAAAAAAAAATGAGAATAATTTTTAGTCTTGTTCTTAGACATAAACTCTTAAAAGGATGTTTTGGTTTAATAATCAAGAATAAATTAAATAAGAATGCTAAAAACTAATTTAGGAGGGATATGATGATTATTGTTACAGCTAGATGCATGTAAGAACTGGGAAAAAAGAGGCCTTTATTTTGGAGACAAAAGATTTAATTTCTGCAACTCGAAAAGAAGAGGGATGTATTAATTACGATTTATTAGCAAATATTGAAGATGAAAATGCTTTGGTAATGTTAGAACGATGGAAAGATAATGATTCATTAAAAAAGCATTTGAAAACTGATCAATTCCTACAGTTTGAAGTTGCTATAGAACCTCTTTTAGCAAAGGGAGTAGATATTAAATCCTATTCAGTGGATGATTGATAGTCAAAAAAATTATTAAGAATTATTCCAAAAAAAGAAAAATGGAAAAAAAGTTCTATATTTATATATTTTAAATTTTTTCTACTAATTCTTTTCCTTCGCGAGTAAGCTCTATAATGTGGCCATTAACGCTTGATCCACCATATTTAATGTGTCTTTTATGTCTTAGGTCTATAATATATGATCTTAAAATAGGGCATTTAATTTTCAATTTTTCGGCTAAGTTTTTTTCAGATATTGGTAGAGTAGCTTTATTTACTAATTTTAAAATTTTCATTTCATATTCTTCCATCTAATCGCTCCTATTTAGTCCAAACTTATTACTGACAATATTTACATCAATATATTTAAGATTAATTTATTATAAAACAATTAAATTTCCTTGATCATAATTCATTTATCAATTATATTAAAAATTGATTTAGTTAATTGGTTTAAATATAAGTATATAATATCAAGATATTATATTTGTTTATTTGGAGGTTAAATTATGATTAGTTGGTTATACAAAAATTGGGCTAAACTTTGTATTATTTTATCGATAATAGTTGCATTGATTATTTTATTAGTTGTTAAGACCAATAATATTCTTCTGTTTTTAATATGGATTCAGATTCCAATTTATTTATTACATCAGTTTGAAGAACATTCATGGCCTGGTGGTTTCAAAAAATTTGTTAATAAAGAAATTTTCAATGTTGAAGTTGGAGAATATCCATTAAATGATACTAATATTTTCTGGATAAATGTACCAATTATCTGGGTTTTGATGCCCATATTCGCTTCTTTATCGTATATAAATCTATTTTTTGGATTATGGATACCATATTTTGCAGTTTTTAATAGTTTAACTCATGTAATTGGGGCAATTGTAAAACGTAAGTACAATCCTGGTCTTTTCGTGAGCCTTGTGTTGGGAATTCCAGTCGCAACCTACACATTATGGCTATATTACAATCTAGTAAATGTACCTTTAATAATTACACTATTATCCATACTTGCAGTACTTTTACTTCATATAGCTATAATTATCCCTGCTGTCAGAAGATCTAAACTTGAAAAAAATAAAAATTAGTAACCACATTTTTTTTTTGGATTGGTATTCTTCATTACTTGATTCTTTTCAAATGTCCTTTCCACACTCTGGACAATATGACATTTAACCATCCCCCCTAGATTATATTTTACCACTTTTGAGGCCTACAAGGTAATTAACCCTAAAATCCACCTATGCACATATTTCAACTAATAACGCATTTTATTAAGTTGGGCTTATGAGTTAAAATTCAAGGATCAATTACCCTATGTCCTCTACAGTGAATAAACTGCTAATAATATGTTTTCCATCTATGATATGAATTTAAAGCTGTTTATTATCTGATTAAATGTAGAACTGTCCTGGTCATAATTATCTGTATTGTCTACTCCGACCAATGCGAAATATTGTGAACCAGGTGTTTTTTCTACTAATTCCATCTGTTGTGTTATCATTTTCCCATCGCTTGATTGCCCTTGATAAACGATTTCTTCTCCAGATAATCCGTTAACCATGTTACTTTGTTCTGATAGAATTGTATATCCATTGGCGTTCATCTGACTTTTAGAGCTTGAAGCATAAGCCGCTAAGCTTGTATATCCATATTTGGATTCATCATAAACACTAAAAGATGGATATCCTGTAAAACCTACTATTACCATAATATTAGCTGTGTTAGGTAAAACATTCCAACTAGAAGGATACTGGAAATATATTACACCATTACTAAATGTTTTATACTGAGCATTACTAACCGGTACATTATTACTTGTAGAATTTACTGATGGACTAACAGAAGTGTTGTTAGTAACAGGAGCTGTTCCTACTTTATTCATCTCAATTAAAACTCCCGCTGTTATTCCCAATCCTGCAACCAGTATTATACAAACAACTATCAAAATTTTAGTTGATTTATTAATTCTTTCCTCTTTTTTTACAGGTTTCCTTGATCCACCCGAAAAATTTGTTTTAAGATTTGCACCACAATTTTCACAAAATGTAGCATCCATATCGTTTTTATGTCCACATTTAGGGCATATCATCAGATCCAACTCCTCTTAATAATAGTCATATACACTTACAGTCCAACTAGCTAGAGAATTGGTAGTTGTGGTTAGGTAATAGGTTCCNNGTCCAGTCTATACTACCGCTGGTTATAATATTGTTATTTGAAACATCTACCTGCATGGAGTTGGTATTATAATTTTGTTGCGGTGTAGCCGACATTACAATTTTAAATTGGCTTCCCTGAGTATTGAAACTCCTCATATCATTTGATGTCCCAGTGTAACTGGTTATTTCATGCCATGTTGCTTGGTTTGTTATTTGTGTTGGTGATTGGCTAATAGATCCAGTATTTGAAGTCGATCCTCCACTTTTATTCATCTGTATTAGTGCACCTGCTGTTATTCCTAATCCTGCAACTAAAATTATACAAACAACAATCAATATTTTAGTTGATTGCGCCATTCCTCCCTCATTTTTTGGAGGCCTCCCTGGAATTGGTCTTCTTGAAGAGGGTGTTTTAATATTTGCACCACAACTCTCGCAGAAGGTTGCATCCCCCTCATTTATATGCCCACAATTATCACATTTAACCATATATTACTAAACCCCCATGCATTATTATCTATTTCTTAAAAATTTTTTTTATACCCTATAATCAAATATCATTACTTTCTATAGCTCCAGTTTGGGCATCCACAACAGTTGATCCTACAATATTATCATTAACATCATATGCTGTAATTTGATAAGAATTTCCAACCAATTGTGCATTTAATGTAAGATTTGGTGGTACACCACTATCTATTATGATCTGGTTTGCTTCTTGGGGTGTTATTTGAACATTATTATTAACAACGGATTCTGTAGGGTTTGTTTCAGTTGGGGTAGAGACCGGTGCCTGATTGGCTATTGTTACACTCCCAACTATGCTTTGGAATTGAGGGTAATATTTGGCGAAATCTGTTTGGGGTGCCCTAAATCTCATGGCATACACATGGTTACCTGATCCACCAAGTAGAACGTAGTAATTCTCATACAAAACATTTGTAACAGGATCCGTTGAATTATAGATAATTTCGTCAACTGGATTTGCACCAACTTGACCCACTGTGTTACTAACAACACTACCATTAACACCATTATTACTCCAAGAATCCACAGTTATCTTTCCCAGAGTTTGAAGATCATAGGAAGAAACAGGTTCATATAAAACTCCTAAAGTAACATTTCCATTTCCCAATTTCCCAATAGTCTCATTTTGTAAACTATTACTGTCAGTCCAAGTTACAGTAACATTATCTGACCAGTTTCCAGGATACTGAAAAGATATCCCTGAATCAGAAAATGAATTATTCTGTATGGGATGGAAAAGTGATGGTACCATAACTCCTGCCACTATACTTAATCCTCCCTTGAAAATCTTGTTTTAAGGTTAGCTCCACATTTTTCACAAAACGCAGCATCCTTATCATTTTCTTTTCCACAATTTTCACATCTAACCATTGTTAACACCTAATTTTATCTTAAAAGTATTATAAATTTTTTATATAGTATCCAAGACCTCCGCCCATTCCCCCAAACAGGAAGACCAAAATAATCATGCCAATACCTCCAAAGAGGTTTAACCAATCATAAATAGATCCTGTTGAATCTGTTGTCTGTGCAGGGGCTAATGACGAGAATGAACCAAGAGCATTTGCTAAAGATGCTAAAATGCCAACAGCTACAAATAATAGAATTCCTAAAATAAAAGCTCCAAAAACTATGATAACCAAACTTAAAAAAAATCCATTCGTGTAACCCTCACTACTATTTTTACTGCCTAAAATACTTGCTACAATAGATCCGAAAAATGCCATGGCAGCAAGGATTATCCCAATATAAATTGGTATATAATTAGATCCAGAAGTTATAATTCTACCAAATAATAATGCCCCTATAAACAAGATTATAATTGAAAAAATTAACCCGATAAAAACTGATAATAAATTTATCTGACCATTCAACCGACTAATAACACTCTGCTGACGTGTTAGATCTGCCCCACATTTCTTACAAAATTGTGCATCTGACCTGTTGTCAGAACCACATTTAGTACAATCCAATCCTATCCCCCCATTTTAATCAAATAATCGTTATTAACCATATTATCTTCAGTAAATGGCTTTTATAACATTGCTAAACCAACACCTCCTATTAAATCAGTTAGTAATCTTAACAAATTCATTACCCGCTTTTGAAATAATTTAACCGAGTAAACATTTAAGAAGGCCGTAAATATCATAAAAATATTTAATATAATCAGTGAAGCAGTGTATTGAATATAAAATGAATAAACAAAAATAAAATATGAAAAAGTACCTATACAAAATCCTTTACATCTTGAACAAACTGGAAAATAATCACCATGAATATTTAATGATCTTTCGGGGATGCAGTAAATTATGAAGCCCATAAACATGTCTAAATTAGATATTAACAATTTTAGACTTGTTTTAATATCTTTGAAATTATATAATACTTTTTTCAACTCAAATAAAGACACTCTTATCCCCAAATTTGTATCAGTTAGTAACTAACCTTATACTTTGCTATTAATTTTCTAATTAACATATTCCAGAATTATAATATGAAAAAATAGGTTAAGAGTATAAAGATATCCTACAAAAATATCGGATAAAATTATCTTGGATATATTAAAAGGTCCATTATCTAAAAATATTAATTATATAATTAATTAAAATATAATTTTAGCATCGGATTTTTATTATTTTACCAATGCTTCTCGAATTAAGGCATATATTATAACCAGGGATGCCAGTACTCTGAGAAATATTACAGAAATATTCGAAGTTGAAACTCCTAACAGAACTTCAAGATATGAAACTGCAAAAATACCGAATGCAAGGGCTAAGTACAGAGCCAAAGCATATTGTTTAATTTTATAGACCCATAATCCTAAAAATAGGATTATAACTCCAAAAACTAGCGATAAAATTGTTGTTGTATCAGCTACCATCAGATCACCTATAAATTTTTAATAATATTCTATTTTAAATAAATTAATAAACATTTTAATTTGAATCTTAACTTTATCTAATTACAATAGATTAAATTATATATCTTTATAAACTTAATAATTCATGAATGAACAGAATTTAACTTGCTTATTTAATTATAAATATCAACAATTTTTGGAGGGCGTTTAATGAAGATAGACAATGGAATTATAATGCTTGAAGTATCATCCAATGTACCGAGAATGTTTATACATCCCACTGTTATATGGGATGATGATAACATGATACTGGTTGATGCAGGATACAGTGGACAATACGATGCCATTAAGATGCATGTATTAATGAAGGAATTCATTTTGAAAGTATAAATAAAATAATAATCACGCATCAGGACCTTGATCATTTTGGAGGTCTTCCTGAAGTGTTAGAAGCATCAAAACACAAGATCGAGGTAATGGCCCATGAAGATGATAAACCATACATCCAGGGTGAAAAACCTCTCGTAAGGTTGAACTCAAATTTCCTTAATTCCATGCCTGAAGATAGACAAGAAATGGTCAAACAGATGTTTAAAAATTTCACACCGGTAGATGTGGATAACACACTTTCAGATAACCAGGAGTTACCATTTTGTGGCGGCATAACAGTTATACACACACCAGGACACACACCAGGACATCTTTGTCTTTACCATGAGATGAGTAAAACCCTCATTGTTGGCGATGCAATGAACATCATGGATGGAAAGTTAATGGGACCCAGAAAAGAGATTTTAGAAGTGGGTGATTACGAAATTGCAATGGATTCCCTAAAAAAACTTCTGAAATTTGATGTGAAAAATATTGTAACATATCACAGCGGTTTATACACCAATAAACCACATGAAAGCATTGAAAACTTGATTAAATAATATTACTTTTTTTTATTTATTTATCCTGTATTTTTGATGGGTTGTAACATTCTAAAAAAGAGAAAAGGGGTAAATTTTGGGTTTAACTTATTGATGTGGTGAAAATGTAACTGCAGACTTCAGGTCTCCTCTAAATCGGTTACACTGCCACTATATAATATTATGGTGTATTTGGTTTCTCTACTTGATGTTTTTGTGGTTGAATAATCCTGAATCATTTACTAAAACAATTTCAATCCACAATTTATACGAGTTTCTAAATTGAGGCTGTCTCATAATTATNNCTGTTTATTTTAAATTTAAAGGTCTATTTATTCTTATTTTTTTCCATATTTTGATTTATGAGACAGCCTCAAATTATAAAAAAAAATTTAGATTATAGAGAATTTCTATTTACTTGATTTTTTATGTTTGAATTTTTATAATTTTTTTTGTAGGTTTTTTTATAGGTTTTTTGCTTTTTATTGGTTAAATTTCTTATTTGTCACCTATTTTTTTGTTATATTTCATGGTTTTTTTGGTAGCGTTCGCTAGGGTGTGTTTTTTTGTTTTAGGGTGTTTAGTTGTTGGAGGTTGTAGCAGAAGCAGGTGAAGATGTTTTTGGTGTGTGTTCGTAGTGTTGTGGTGACTTTTACGTGGCCGGAGTGGAATATGTTTTTGATTACGGNNACGGCGTATGGTCGTTCTCCTGGTGATCTTTTGCGTGTTATGCGTTGATTTCGCCTTTTTTCTCGGATATTTAGTGGATGGCCTCGTGTTGCGCGTTTCATGGTTGTATTGTAGCCTTTGCATGGTGCTCCGAAATATGCTCGGTCCCGGTATGAAACTTCCCTGGGTTTTGTTAGGTCAATTTGACTATCATGAACTGATGCTGGTGTTGTTTCGATTTCTCTTATTAATTGATGGTCTATGTCCATTTTGCTGTGTAGTTTGTAGCCATAATAGGATTTTCCATTCTTTTTAGTCCATTCGCCGTCTTTGTTTCGCCTAGTTTTTGCACTAGGTCCTCGAGGTTCATCTACTTTTTTATGACCGGGATCTGAAGTTATGAATGTTGCATCCAGTATAACTCCTTTTTTAACCTTTAATCCTTTAGTATCAATTTGTCGTTGCAATTCTTCCCATATTCTTTCATCTTTGCCCATATCGATTAAACGCTCTCTGAAAGCCCAGACCGTACAACGGTCTGGAATCCTTTCAGGAAAACCTAAAAACTTCCTAAATGAAATACGATCCGTAGCTTGTCTTTCAAGCTCAGGATCTGATAAACCATACCACGATTGTAAAAACTAACATCTTCATCATGACTATCTCATCATTATTCGGCCTGCCACCAAGTTCTGCATGATTATCATACATATCTCTAATTATTGACCTAAATACTTCCCAATTAATAAGAGGATCAATCTCACCCAACTTATCACCAAGCAGTTCTACACGAGCATACTCTTTCTTCATGAAAAAATCATCAAACGACTTCATAATACTCCTATACTCATAATAACATATAAATATATCCAAATTCAACATTTAAACAAATTAAAGACCAAAAAATAAACCCAAATGATTAAAACAAAAAAAATCAAAAAAGTTTATAGAAATTTTCTATAGAAGTTTATTGGAATTTAAAACTATTGAGTATCATGTCAATTGTTTGCTGGTTGTTGTCTGGTGTTGAAATCATGATGATATAAATTGAATTGTTTTTATTTAGGAATGTGAGTGAACCATGGTCTCCAGTGGAGTTGTCTTTTATTACAAGTTGTGTGGCATTAATGCCATCAACAGTTACTGTTTTATTTGAAATGTATTGATATTTAGATTGTATTATTGTTTTAAATCCAGATGATAGTGTAGATGCTGATATATTGGCTGATCCGATATTTGCTTTTGCAACGGCCATTCCTGAATTATCTTTTCCTAATGTAACTAACACATCTCCTTCATTACCTTAGTTTTGTAAGCTACTGTTATAATCAGTATTCCAGTTTCCAGGATATTGAAAACTTATATTATTACCACTGTATGTTTTAGCTGATGATTGTGCTGTACAACCCGAGGCAAATACTACCTACTAAGATTACTGCAATTATTGATATCCATTTTTTCATATTTTTTAACTCCAGATTATTTTTTAATCCCCACCTTTAGTACATTAAGTAATGACTCCTAAAAATATTAATACTTAAATCTTAATAAATCTTTGTAGAGGTTAACTTAGCATCTTTTTTCTCTCATTTTAGAGATAGTTTAACTTTATATATATTTTTGAATTACAATAACTTGACTAGTTACATATATGTTATAAGAAGCAGTTTAATAGAATTCAAGTTGATAAAATAAGCTTATTCTATATCTATCAACTTTAGTGAGAATAATCATAAATAACTTTTAATTAATTCTTTTAGGAGAGATCTTCGTGTATGGCGGACTTCGAAAAAGACAGATATTACAATAGATCAATGACAAATAATGCTTAATTTTATATTTATCTAATTTCTTTTTTCTTCATCACTATCTCAAGAGAATTCTTACAAGTATTTTATATGTTATTTCCATGTAGTTATAGTTAATAATATTGAAGTAATGTGATTTCAATGAAAAAAATGAGTGTATCCTTTACAATAGTTGAGTCTATCAAAGAATTCGAATATTTGATGAGATTTATATACTAGTTCCCGATTTATGCTGAATTGATGATGTCTATGACGAAACATCATATCTAATTGATTAATGTTGGAACGGATTCATTGTATACAAAAATTAGATTTTCTTCCAAACAAATCATTTACACTTTTTAAAATGAAAAAAAAATATGTCAGAAACAATATTCGTGCAAAAACTCCATTAAATAAATTATACTTTTTTAACAACAATTCCTTTATCGGTAATTTTGTAAGTTGATCTGTAATTAGTTACTTCTTCCTCTTCTTCAAAATGGTATTTGATCTGTATATTTTGGCCATCTAACTTTATGGTATTGTCAAATAATGATTTTAACATGTTTTCTGTGTTTGGATCGATTATTCCTTCTGTATAAGCTATGATACATGTACCTCCTGCTTCGGTAATTCTTCTTAAGTAAGCATTTAATACTCTTATGACCATTTGTTGAGGGTTGAATGCAAATAGTGTGTTAAGTGAATCAAGTGTAGATCTGAAATGATTCGATTTTTTATATACAAACCTTGTTCCAATACCAATTTTAACCATCATATCTGAAGGATTACGAACAAAAGATGATTTTATGTTATTTGTATTTTCTATTTTTTTACCTGAGAGTTGTGAAATTCCATCTATAATATAAAGACTCTGATTTTGAATATAATTCTGTATGAACCATTGGAATTCCATCATATTATTTTGAACCTGTTTAAGTCCATGATCTGTAGTCACATAAAGACAGGGTTCTAGGTTTAAAAGTCCTTGATATGTGAATTGGTTGCAAAATATGGATTTGCCAGTTTTTGGCGGACCATATATTAACGTACTTGATTTTCCTGGAATTCCTCCTTCTGTGATCTCAGATAATGTAAGTTCATCAAATCCTGGAATTCCAGATTCAATAGTTTTGATCATAAATTCACCTCACATAAATGTTTTAAGAATATTTTAACAGATACCTGAATAGTTTCAAAATATAATGCCATGGGTTGTAATTTGGTATTGTGAACTTCTTTTTCCAATACCCTTCATGGCTTCAACAGTTAATGTCTTTCCATCTAATTTTATAATATTGTCAACCATGGATTTGAGCATTGTTTCAACCATGGTATCTGCTGTATTTTCTGTGTATGTGATTATTGGTGTTCCACCTGCCTCATTTACTCTCATTAAATAAGCCTTTAAAACGCGTAAAATCAACATGTTATCATTATATGCCAGAAGAGTAGTAGTAGAATCTAATACAGATCTAAATCTCGGATTATTTTTGCAGATATATTTAACTCCTGAACCAACTTTAACCATGATATCTGTGGGATTGTTAATATGGGAAGATACAATAGTTTCTGTTTTAGTTTTCATTCCTTCGGAGATATTTGAAGTAGTGTCAATTACATATAAAGTTTTTTCTGCGATGTATTTTTCAATTGGTATCTGGAAGTCAAACATATTGCCTTCTAACTGTTTAAGACCTTGGTCAGTTGTAATATAAAGGCATGGTTCATCATGGGAAAGTCCGTGGTATGTGAATTGATAGTTAAATATTGATTTACCCGTTTTTGAGGGACCATATATTAAAGTTGATGAGTTCTCTGGGATTCCACCTGTTCCACTATTTGAACGTGTGAGTTCGTCAAATTCAGGGATACCTGATTCAATACATGGGATCATTTTGTATCGCCGTATAAGAGTGTTAAGAGAGCATCAAGTGCTTCTTCTACACCTGTATTCTCAGTTATTGTAGTTGGTATTATTGGAATATTCTTATCAAGTTTCATTGCTTCTCTGATTTGTTCAGTGGACAATGCTCCAGGCATGTCCTGTTTGTTGGCAACTATTATTTTTGGAATGGCTTTGGCATGAGTTTTGTTTATCATTTCCTTTGCCCGTGCAAATGTTTGAGGGGCACTTGAATCCACTATTATAAATGCTCCAACAGCTTCCTTGGATAGTACGTCCAACATAAGGTCAAAACGCTCCTGACCAGGAGTTCCGAAGATATCTGCAACAAAACCCGTATGATCTACATGGCCAATATCCATTGCAATGGTAGTTGGAAATTTTTCTAAAGCCATTCTTTCTACTGAAACAGATTTTTTTGAAATGGATTTGACAAAACTTGATTTTCCAGCATTATAAGGCCCTGTTACCAAAATTTTTGGAATATATATTTTAACCCCGCCAGGTTGTAAAACGAAAAATAGTACCATATTATTTTGAGGTCGCGTCCAAGATGCACTAGTAACCATGAAACCTTGTCCAATAATTACACGTTCTTCAATACTTGTTAAACTGACAACACTATCAACACTGTTCTTTATGGTATCGATAAGTTTTTGTTCGTAGCCCCATTTAGTGAATATATACACTAAAATGGTATTGTTTGCCTTTGCACGCTTATTCCATTTATCTAGGATCTCAATTATTTTATCTTCTTCAAGATAATCAATAAGTGTAGATAAATTATTTATTACTCCAACTCCATTTGATACATCATCAATAGCGTTTAGTACAATTCCTTCTATTTGGGAAAGTTCATTAATTGAGTACTTACCCATTGGTGGCACTCCTATGAAATTTGAGCTTCCATCTACAAAGAAGGCTTTTTCTTCTTCAAGATATTTTTCTAGGTTCCATCCATATTGGCTGAACTCGTATATTATGTCATTAGGTTCAGAAACATTGGTAAAAATAAAACCTTTATGTCCATCTTCAATTATACCATTGAGGATTTGATATCCAAAGGCTTCACATTCAACTCCGGGAACTGCACAAAAAAGAATTGATGATCCTTCTGGAATTCCTCCTCCAATGAAATCGTCAAGTTTGGGGATATGAGTTTTTTTCATTTGATTCACATTTCCCTTAAAATTTCTTCAACTTGAAGTGCACGGGTTTCCATTTCATAGAATATCAACCCGATTTGAGCTTCAGGGTCAGTTAAAACTGTTAATATAGCCTTTAAACCAGCAGGAATAAGTACAATAGTCCCTTTTTCAGTTTTAACAGAGATTTGTGATACTATACCTGTTGTCATCTGGCCGGATGCAGCTTCTGCAGCTCCCATTATAGTGGAACAGAGTGCTGAAAATATTCGGGAATCAACATCAGGTGGTGTCCTAGAGTTAATTAGAAGATTTCCTTAGAAACAATACCACATGCTTTTATCTGTCCAACCTGTATTAATCCCGTTAGTACATCATCTAACTTTTCCTTTTTAGTTTTGGTCATACTACACCCTCATAAATATTTCCCTCAAAATATGCTGAAAAAAATATGTTAAATTTTATTATACCCTTTATTACTAATTGATTTTGTTAACATATAATATCATCAAAGATTCGTATTCGGGGATAACTGATTTCACAGTTATTAGAATTAATGATAAATAATGCATATTATACTTTAAAAATATATTTTCTGTATAGATCGAGTATTTTTTCACTAAGTTATAATTACTTAGAAAATTATACTATTTATTAGTGTAAAGCTTTGGAATATGACTTTTGGATGATATGGAGGTTTATTCAATGTCAGGGGAAACTGAAGATCAATGTAATGATGAATTAAAAGAAATGAAGAAAGAAATAATGGAATGTAAAAAAACTAAAATTGCTCTTAAAAAAAGTGAAGAACGTTTTAGAACTTTTGCAGAGTCTGCTACTGATGGAATTGTTACAACAGATCATAACGGAAATATTTTATTCTTTAATAAAATCTTTAAAAAACTATTTGGCTACTCCGCTGATGAGTTATCTGGCAAGAGTTTAACAATTTTAATGCCTGATAAATTTAGGAAAGGGTATCTAAATAAATTGGAAAATTATGAAGTAAGTGGAAAACACAGTCTTCTTGGAAAAACAGTTCAAACAACAGGTTTAAGGAAGGATGAGACCACATTCCCATTTGAAATGTCATTATCTGCATGGGAATCTGACAACACAACATATTTCTCAGCAATTATCAGAGATATCACCGAACGAAAAAAAGCAGAAGAAGCAATAANNAAAGTGAAGAAAAATATCGTAATATTGTCGAAAAATTCTTGAAAGTCTCAAACGAAATATTACTAGAAATGAACAAACGTTAAATAAAAAAAATTAGGAAAATATTACTAAAATTTGAGTAAAAAAATCTCAAATTTTATTTATTTCAGAAACTTAATTATATTTTTAACTTAACATTCATTTCTTCAGGAATATTATTCAAAATCTTAACAAATCTTAACAGTACTATACATTGATTCAGTTAGATTATGCTTTTTTGTATTTTTTTTAATAATTCG
>PLXT01000013.1 GCA_003151535.1 Methanobacterium sp. | reverse complement strand
ATAAATTAAGTAAATAGAAATTCTCTAAATAATAAATTTCTCAAGATCCTTCTCGTTACGGGCCTCTTTATCAAAAATAACTGAGAGTGGAAAAATAGTGGTTTGAATATCATTAGCAGCCATCATTTACATCAACCTCATCTGTGCAATATCGAGTTTATTGTTGTATTCGTACCATGAGTGCAAGATGCTTCTCATATATTCTAAAGGCATTTCTATTTTCCCGATATCATCACCTTCAAAATCATATTCTTTATAATAGTCCAATCCCATATTGTCTGCTAATTGTTCATTTTCAGTAAAATCTCCTTCAAATATTAATGTAACATCCCACGGATCTAAACTAAAATTAAAAATATTAAAATTTAATAAAAACTTCTCTATCTGGATTATATAATCTTTATGTCTGGCTTTAAGAACTTCCACATGATCTAATAATATATCTATTTCTTTAACGACGTTCTTATTTCCTAATTTAACAAAGTGTTCTTGAACGTCCATGACGCTTAAATCATTCATTTCCCTTCAGCCCCTAAAATTTCAGCTACTTCTAATTGCAATGATTTGGGAATTTTGTAGTGTGGTGGATGAAAAAATAAACCTTCCTTTGACATTCTAGTTGCAACTGCATACTTACTCCTACCTATTGCATCTCCAATCTCCTGTTTAGAAAAATCTTTGTTATACATTAACCATTCTTTAACTTCGTCCGGTTCCCAAGGTGTATTATTTCGTTTAGGTTTTACAACATTTCCAACAGGTTCATTCACATATTTTGTTAGTCCACTAGATTTTTCCATAATTAATCTGCCTCCTAAAAAATATTAAAAAATAGTTATTTTATTAAATCTACTTTATCAAAACCATATTCTACGATTTGTAATGCTCCATCAACTTCTTTCCAGAAATGAACAGTTTTTAATCCCCAATTAATATTATCCACTTTATAAATGTTGTTTTCACCTTTAACTACTACTTGTGGTTGTTTTAAATTCATTCAAATCTCCCCCAAAAATAAATAATATTAATTATTTTAAATTGACCTCAAATTCGATATTTAGTCCTCTTGAACCATGATACAATTTGTATCGTTTAAATCCCAAGATTTGAGTAATTTTATCTAATTGGGAATGAGTTAAATATAGATCAACTCCACAATCTTGTTCTACATTAATATCAAAACTTTCCGGAGTGAGTTCATAGGAAATATTATAAGGTTGATCCTCATTTACAATAACTGAATTTATTTGTTGGATAATATCTTGAGTGTCATCCCCTTTTTCCCTATTGTCCCAAATACTTCCCTAATTTGCTTATTTAATCCTTCAACTTCATTAAAAAGATTGCATCGTTTAGTCATGAGTTCTTTTAATTTCATTCAAATCTCCTCCAAAAAAAATAAATAATTCAATTTTATGCAGCTGCAACTTTCTTTATATTATAAGCCAATTGAACTTTTATCCTGGACAACTCAACATCTGACAAATCTGGATCTGACTCGGCCATATTGATAATATCCTGTGGTTTTGGTTCATTTCCATGGTTATTTGATTTATAAATGTCCTCATAGTTCTCAATAGTATTCTGAGCTTCCCTATCATCAGTATCTGCAAGTTCAGCTTTACCTGGACTTTTAGGTTCTTCATTATCATTTGCAGCTTCCATATATTCCTGATATTTAGGATGTGATGGGGCAATAAAAGCTTCAACATCAAACATTTTGAATGGTTTTTTCTTGGGATCTGCACCGGACTTTTCGCCTTGGTATTTTTCCAGTTTAACTTTCAAAGTTATTTATCCCCTGATTATAATATTTTTTAACCTAATAATTAAAACATACAATAGGAAAATTAATAAATTTCAATTATATGCAAATATTGTAGTATATTCAATGCTAAAACTTAAGTTTACTGATAACTATGTTTAAATGTACAACAAACAGAAATTTTAGTTAAAGTGGTGATTAAACCGTGTCTGAGTATTTGTTTCAAGAAGATGTTTCTATAGTCATTTGTGGGGAAGCAGGTCAGGGTATTCAAACTGTAGAATCCATATTAATCCAGGCAGTTAAATTTGGAGGATACCATGTTTGCTCCTCAAAAGAGTACATGTCTAGAGTTAGAGGAGGGGAAAACTCCACCGAAATACGTGTATCCTCGAAAAGAATATGCGCATATGTCAATAGAATTGACATATTAATTGCAATTAGTAAAGGGGCAATAGATCACCTTAAAGAAAGGATATCTAACAAAACTATCATAATTGGGGATGAAGAAACTTTAAAGCACGTGGAAAATGAGAATATAATAAAAATCCCATTTCTTAAAATTGCAAGAGATATTGGAGGCCCAATATATGCCAATGTAATTGCTGCCGGAGCGATTTCAAAGATTTTAAATATTGATAAAGAAATTTTTGATGAATGCCTAACCAGCATGTTTGCTAGAAAAGGTAAAAAAATCCTTAATGGAGACCTTAAAGCAGGGGATGAAGGATATAAAGTTGGAGAAAACATTTTAAAATCAGATAAAATCAAAGTTCAAATAGTTAAAGACACCAAGATTAAAGATGAACTCTTATTAGATGGAACAGAAGTAGTGGGAATGGGTTGCATTGCAGGCGGTTGCAGATTCCTGGCCTGTTATCCAATGACCCCATCATCCGCACTACAAGTATTCATAGCTAAATACAGTGAAGAGTTTAATATAATTTTTGAGCAATCCGAAGATGAAATATCTGCCATAAACATGGGGATAGGAGCATTTTATGCTGGTGCAAGAGCACTAATAGCAACATCTGGAAGCGGATTTGCACTTATGGAAGAAGGTGTAGGGTTAGCCAGAATCAACGAGACTCCCATAGTAATATATTTGGGTCAACGTCCGGGTCCAGCGGTTGGACTGCCCACCAGGACTTCTCAAGAAGATTTAGATCTAGCACTGTATGGACATGGTGAAACCCCTAAGATCATATTTGCCCCGGGTAAACTCGAAGATGCATTCTATTTATCACAAAAAGCCTTTAATATTGCAGATAAATATCAGATTCCTGTTTTTATACTTTCAGATCAGTATTTTGCAGACATATATTACAATATACCCTCAATCAATCTAGAAAACGTTAAAATTGAAAATCATATCATTAAAACTGATGAAAATTATAAAAGGTATGAATTAACCGCTGATGGAATATCATCACGGGGTATCCCTGGATTTGGGGATGGAGTAGTAGTTGTTGATCCACATGAACATGATGAAAAGGGACACATAACAGAGGACCAAAATTTAAGAACTAAAATGGTAGAAAAACGCCTCAAAAAACTTGAAGGAATCAAAAAAGATTCAATTCCACCAGAACTTATTGGATTTTCAGATTACAATATTCTAATTATAGGTTGGGGATCAACTTATGGGGTCATAAAGGAAGCATTAGATAACCTAAACCGAGAGGATGTTGCATTTTTATACTTCAAACAAGTTTATCCTTTACATGATAGTACTAAAAAATATCTTGATAAAGCCGATAAGACTATTATCTTTGAAAATAATGCTGAATCCCAATTTGCTAATCTCATAAAACTTCAAACAGATTTTAAAATAGATAAAAATATTTTAAAGTATAATGGAAGACCTTTTTCTGTTGAAGAAATTACAAAAAGCTTAAAAAACTTCATGGAAGTGGGTTAAAATGAAACCAGAAGTATTTGATATTGAAGATGCGGATATTGCATGGTGTCCTGGTTGTGGGAACTTTTCAATTCTTAGTAACTTAAAAATAGTTTTAGCCGAACTTGAAATTGACCCACTTGAATTAGTACTCGTATCTGGAATAGGTCAAGCAGGTAAATTTCCACATTTTCTTAAATCACATACCTATAACAGTCTTCATGGCAGAGCACTTTCTCCTGCAACAGCTATAAAAGCCGTAAACAAAAACCTTAAAGTGATAGTGACAACAGGTGATGGAGACATGTATGGGGAGGGAGGTAATCATTTCATGCACACTATTCGCCGAAATCCTAATATAACTTGTATAGTGCATGATAATATGGTTTACGGTTTAACTAAAGGACAAGCATCTCCTACAACCCTGCAGGGAATGAAAACATCATATCAGACCGAAGGCGTATCAGAAGAACCGTTTAACCCATTAGCAGTTGCTATTGCTCTAGATGCATCGTTTGTGGCAAGAACTTTCTCTGGAGATCCTGAACATATGAAAAAAACCTTCAAATCAGCGATAAATCATAAAGGCTATTCACTTGTGGATGTATTTCAGCCCTGTGTAACTTTCAATAAAATAAATACTTATCAATGGTTTAAAGAAAATACTTATCATCTTGAAGATTCCCATGATCCCTTCAATAAAAATGAAGCATTTAAAAGAGCCACAGAAAAAGATAAATATCCATTAGGAATATTCTACAAGAACAACGATAAAAAAACGTTTGAAGAAACTTTAAAAGTCTATACAGATAATGAATTACCATTATATAAAAGGCAAGTTGATATGCCAAAATTAGTGGATTTAATTGAGTCTAGAAGGAGGCTGTGAACTATTTTCTTAATTATTCCCACATATTTAAAATATCAAATATTAAATTAATTCAATAAAACGGGGTTGTCAAGTTGTTGGGTGTGTAGTAATTACACTTGAAATTCTAAGCTTTTTAGAAGGCTAATCTGGGAAAACGGAACTCAAAAAAATATAAATTAAGCCCAACACCCATTAACTTGACAGCCTCAATAAAACCAATTAACATATCAGATTTTTTTCCTTATATTCTTAAAATGCTTTAATGAATTGTGGTCTTTATTATAATAGTTAATATATGAAATATCGATCAATAATAGGTTTTTAAGATTGAAATTGGTTAGTTTTAGAGTTTTTTTCTTTTTTTATTAAAGGTTAACCCTCTTTTTAGAGATAACTTATTTATTGATCCAAATACAAAAGTGGGTTTATATAACCATACAAAAAAAAGATATAAATAAATCTCAAATTAAGTTTTAATATAACGGTGATAGTCAATGATTAGTGTTAAAAATGTTTCTAAGACTTTTAAAATGAAAGATGGTGGAGAGATCAAGGCTTTAGATGATATATCCCTTGAGGTAAGTAAAGGAGAGATACTTGGGATAATTGGGGTCAGTGGATCTGGTAAAAGTACCCTTTTGAGAATATTAAGGGGTGTTGAATCGTTTGATTCTGGAGAAATTATTATTGACGATGTGGATGTTAAATTTGATTCAAATCCATACTACTTTAGGAAACTAAGAGAAGCAACTGCAATTCACCTGCAGAGATCCTTTGGACTCTGGTCTGAAACTGCACTACAAAATGTTGTAAGGAAATTAAACGGTGCTAAATATGGTGACGAAGGATTAACAGATTTTAATTTTGCATACGACGAGTTTGAAGAAGAAGCACGGGAAATATTAAAGGTTGTAGGACTTGAAGAAAAGGCAGACCATTTCGCTCCAGTTTTAAGTGGTGGAGAAAAGCAGAGATTAATAATGGCAAGACAACTCGCTAAAAAACCTAAGGTACTACTTTTAGACGAACCAGCTACCATGTCCTGTCCAAAAACTAAACAAGATATTTTAAACGCCATAAAAAACATAAACAAAGAACTTGGTGTTACCGTTATTGTAGTATCTCACCTTCCTGAAGTACATCTTTACCTTTCCGACAGACTTGTACTAATGGAAAAGGGTAAGGTAGTGGATGAAGGAACTCCAAAAACTATAATTCCTAAATTTATAACAGATATGGATGCACCTGAACCTCCAAGAGAATCTGGAGAAATAGGAGAATCTGTGATAAAGGTAGCAAACCTTGATAAAAAATTCGTGCTACTTAAGGGAGGAAATGTCCTTAAAATCGAAGATATAAACTTTGATGTTAATGAAGGAGAAATAATATCATTAATTGGGCAAAGTGGGGCTGGAAAAACAGTTCTTCTACGTATGATGGCAGGATTGGAAAAACCAGATGCAGGGGATGTTTTATTCAAACTAAATGAAGACTGGGTAGATATGCAAGAACCTGGTATCAATAGAATGAAGGTGAGACGTAAGTTAGGATTCATGCATCAGGAATTTGCACTTGTACACCATGCAACTATAAAGGATCAAATTGCTGGTAGGTTAGGTGTGAAGGGAGAAAATGTAATTTCAAATGCTAAAAAGGTAGCTAAGGAATTAGATATTAGTGAACAAGTATTAGATCTACTTTACCAGCTAACAGACCTGCCTGAAACTGAAGCTAAAGTAAAGCTTGAGAAAGTGGGTTTAACTCCAGATATACTAGGCGAATTATTCCCAAGCTTCCCAGACACCGAGGTTAAAAAGTATGCAGAGCCTGTTTTTAAAGCACTCGACCTTCCAATGGAAATCCTAGAAAGACGTTCCTATGAATTATCAGGAGGGCAAAAGGTTAGGGCTACACTGGCACTGATCTTAACATCACAACCAGAAGTCTTAATATTAGATGAACCATTTGGAGATCTCGATCCAATTACGCTCAGAATTGTTTCAAACTCTTTAAAACGTATAAATAAACAATTTGATACCACTATCCTCATGGTAAGCCATCATGTTGACTTTATTGAAGAGGTATCCACACGGGCAATTTTGATGGAAGAAGGAGAACTTGTAATGGATGGAGATCCACACAGACTTTCTGAAGAATTCATTAAAAGGTGTAAAGCAGATTATCTTATAGGATTTGAAGAGTTAAGACAACAACTTGCAGGTGACTAATTCGTAACAACACCAATGCATATCGATGGGTAGTTAATACCCCAGAATATACTTAGTATCGAGTTATTATGCATATTAGATAATTTTAATTACTAATATGCTACTATTTTATAATTTTTTTTTATTAAACAAGATTTTTAATAACTTATCCGATTATAAATTTATCTTAACTGCTAAAAATTCGGGTACAAAACAACAAATACCTAATAAAGAGTGCATTTAAAGCAGTATACACAATTAAATCTAAAATAAATTTAATAAAATATTTAACAACTTTTTTTTAATAATATAAAACAAGACAACAACAATCTTAATATTTAGAAATATTCAGTTAAATTGATTCCTTTTTAGTCATGAATTTTATTCTTCCTCAATTTTTTTTGTTTATTCATGATACGTTTAAAAATTCCATTACCCCTTAAACGTTTTAGTTTTAGCTTGTGAGCTCTAATCTTAATAGCAGTCTCGGTTCTTCCAAGAAACTTCACCATCTTTTCCATATCTTCTCTGGAATAATTTTTAATAAGATATTGAATTTCTTCTTTTGTCCATAGTTTCCAATGCTTTACCAATTTTGCTCACCAAATTTCTAAAAATTTAATATCCCATATTATAATTTAATTATATTTAAACAAATCGTAATCTTATTGAATATTTAAACTTTAATGGTTAGTTCTTCTTAAATAGTAATACTCCTAGTTTTCTTCAGATATAAAATCCTTTGTTTAGGGATTAAACTTGTTTTAATTACTTATACTATAACTAAAGATAAATTCATCCAGTTTCCATAATATATCAGGGGTTATTTTAGGATATTCTTAGAAATTTATTCTAATTTTTTAATCAATATAATCAGAATCATTCAAATTGTTTTAATATATCTCCTAAATATAAATTGATAAGTTATTTGAACAAATCAAAATTATTTTATGCAATGAATACCCATAGAAAGTCTTTGAGTCAGTAAAAATCAATAAAAGATAAAATTCCAAAAATATCCAAGTATCGAGGATTACTCTCGATCACAAGATTTTTTGTAGATATATCTATCAAGGTTTAAAAGATAGCCAGAGCATGATCAATTAGATAAAAAAAACTTTTTAAACATCTAATTAATAATATTTGTTGACTTTCTAGTTTGATGACCTTTTTGGCGGATTAATTTGCAGTATTTAAGGATTTATTTAATTAGGATAAATATTAATCCTAAAAAAAATATATATTATTTAAGGTTCAATATGGAGGGATGGATTTTGTTCGAGAGGATAATGATTCCAACTGATGGTTCAAAATTTGCAGCAAGATCAAAAGATGTTGCAATTGAAATAGCAAAGAAATTTAATTCAACTGTAGTAGCAGTACATATAATAGACGATAAACTCATTTACCCATTTGAAGTTCTTGAAGACGAAGGAAAATCCATACTGAATAATGTTAGAGAAGATTCTGAAAAAATGGATTTGGCTGTTGAAGAGGTCTTGATCGTTGGAAGTCCAATCCATGACATGGAAAAGATCGTTAAAAAGACAAACTCGGATCTCGTTGTAATTGGAACTCATGGAAAAACTGGCCTAGAAAAACTGATAATGGGAAGCGTTGCTGAAAGCGCACTAAAAACAGTTAAAGTACCAGTATTATTGGTAAAATAATGTTTATAACTGGATATTAAATACTCAATTTTTTTTGCTTAACCCGATTACTAAATTACTAATCATTAAGAAAAAAACTAATAGGAAGTGTAAAAAGATGGAAATAATAACAATGGTTAAGGGGAAAATACCTGAATCATCATTAAATGATTTTAAAGCTACTTATGCATCTATGAAAGAAGAACCAATACCTGAAGGATTAATAGCTTCTTACTTACTTAAAGATATGATAGAACCTGATGTATACAGTGTTGAAACAGTATGGGCAGATCCTGAAACATTAAAAAAGTTAATGGACAATGATGAAACAACATCTGATGTTAAACTGTTTGAAAAATTTAATGTAGACCCGAACGTGGCAATTCACGAAGTAAGGGATACATATCCACAGTACGAAGAATAAAAAATTCAATACATTAAAAACTTGTTAACCCAATATGTGGGAATTTAAATATATTTTTTGATTTATATGAGGCTATGGAGTTTACATCCCTAATATTTAGATTCAAAGGGACTTGTAGCACTCGGGAGAGAAGCACTTCTCGCAAAAGCAGTTCTTAATGAAAAAACAAAGGGATATAAAAATCATCCCCCAACTCACAAGATTTAAAATTAATAAAAATTCTAATGCCTTGATAAACACCTACTTACTACATATCTATCAAGAGTCAATTTCAAGGGGTTATAAATTTAACAGGAATAAAATAGCCCCGGAATTTACACAATCAAAGATCAACGTTACTAATGGACAAATTGAATACGAACTAGATTATCTCATATCAAAACTCAAAATAAGGGACCAATCAAGGTACATGGAATTGCTAAATATCAAAAAACCAGACTCAAACCTGATTTTCATAGTTGTGGAAGGTAGTATAGAATCCTGGGAAATTATTTAGTACACTTACAAATTTTATCATAAATACCGGGAATAATATTTTTAAAATATTAAACTTAAATAATAAAATTCTTATCATAGTAAAACAAATTATATTTACATTCTAGAAATAAATTATAAGAGGTGTCCTAATGAAGAAATATAAATGCAAGGTTTGTGGTTATATTTATGATCCTGAGGTAGGTGAATCTAGAAGTGATATAGCTCCAGGAACACCGTTTGAAGATCTGAAAAATAACTGGCGTTGCCCTCAGTGTGGTGCAGGGATAAACAGATTTATTCCTAAATAGGTTACAAAGAATTTAAAATCATAAAAATAATATTATTATCTATCAATATTAAATGTATTAAAAAAAATTTGAGGCGATGTAACATGAAGAAATTTATATGCACAGCTTGTGGATACATATACGACCCTGAAGCAGGAGACCCAGATGCAGGAATATCTCCAGGAACTGCCTTTGAAGATTTACCAGATGATTGGGTTTGTCCTTTATGTGGGGTTGGAAAAGAGTTATTTGAAGAAACAGATTAAATAAACTCTTTTATTTATTTTTTTAATTCATATAGTTGTAGATCTTGGGAGGAAGAATAATGGATGAAAAAATGGTTGATGCATTAAACAGTCAGTTGAATGCGGAGTTGTATTCTTCATACTTGTATCTATCAATGGGATCCTATTTTGAATCAGAGGATATGAGTGGATTTGCTAATTGGATGAGAGTTCAAGCTCAAGAGGAACTCATGCATGCAATGAAGATATATGATTATATATTACAAAGAGGAGACAGGGCAATACTCATAAGGATAGATTCACCACCTACCGAATGGGAATCTGCATTAGCAGCATTTGAGCATGTTTATTCACATGAACAAAAGGTTACGGGCTTAATAAATCAGCTTGTAAATTTAGCAATTTCACTCGGAGACCATGCATCTAACAACTTTTTACAGTGGTTCGTTGCTGAACAAGTTGAAGAGGAAGAATCATCAAGTGGTGTGCTTAAAAAGGTTAAAATGGCCAAAGGTTCATTAAGTGGAATGTTGATGTTGGATAATGAACTTGCTCAGCGTATTTTCACTCCACCAGCCACAAAAGAATGAACTTCTAATTTTTAAATAACTTATTTACTTTTTATTTATTTAATTGAAATTCATTATAACAGTCTTTTAACATATTTATAACCCTAAATATCATTTTCCGAAATTTTTAAATAAAAATAACTACATAATTATAGTGTAGTATATTTTGAACAAAATTATGTAGTATAGTTTCCAAAAATAGGAGGGTAATCTATGGGCGAAAAGGTTTACGTCGTTAAAAAGATGAAAAAGGAAGGAAGAGGAATGCCTTTAATTGGGGATGAATTCCCAAAGATGAAGGTTCAAACCACACAAGGAATGATGAAACTTCCAAAAGCTTTTAAAGGTAAATGGTTTGTTCTTTTTAGTCATCCAGCTGACTTTACACCGGTCTGCACAACAGAATTTGTTGCTTTTCAAAACAGATACCAGAAATTTAAGGATCTAAACTGTGAACTAATAGGTTTAAGTATTGACCAAGTATTCTCACACCTTAAATGGATTGAATGGATAAAAGAGAATCTATGCGTTGATATAGAATTCCCAGTAATAGCTGACACTGGTGATGTGGCAAAAACTTTAGGGTTGATTCACCCGGCAAAAGCTACCAACACAGTAAGGGCAGTGTTTATAATCGATCCAAAAGGAATAATAAGGGCCATATTATATTATCCACAAGAACTTGGACGTAACATGGATGAAATCCTAAGAATGATAGAAGGATTCAACCAAATAGAAGAAAAACAAGTGGCAATACCGGCAAATTGGCCTGAAAACGAAATTATAGGAAAAGGACTTATAATTCCACCTCCAGCTGATGTAGAAAGTGCAAAAAAACGTCAAGAAAAATATAAATGTTTTGATTGGTGGCTTTGTTACAGAAACTACTATAAATGGTAATATTAGGATTTTGCATTGTATCAGATGAATTCAGATTTAGGGAGGAACAACTGAATGGATAAAAAATTTTATAAACTTCCAGATCTTCCATACGGATATAAGGATCTTGAACCTTACATATCGGAGGAACAACTCAAATTACACCATGACAAGCACCATCAAGCATATGTTGATGGTGCAAACGCTTTATTGAAAAAATTTGATGCAAGAAATGGTGATGAATTTGATGTTAAAGCTGTTTCTAAGGAATTAACTTTTCATGTAGGTGGATTTGTACTCCATAATTATTTATGGACTAATATGGGAACTGCTGATACATGTGGAGGAGAACCCACAGGAACCATAGCAAAATATATAAAAAAGGACTTCGGCACATTTGAAAGATTTAAAAAGGAATTTACTCAAGCCGCAGCAGGAGTTGAAGGATCTGGTTGGGCAGTATTAACATTATGCAGAAAAACAGATAGGATATTCATCATGCAACTAGAAAAGCATAATGTAAACGTGATACCAGGGTTTAGAATAATGATGGTACTGGATATGTGGGAACACGCATACTATATAGATTACAAGAATAAAAGGCCAGATTATATTGAAGCATTCTGGAAACTTGTAAACTGGGATGAGGTAAACCGTAAAACCGATATCTGGTTGGAATCTCCTCTTTAAATCATTAATTATCTTCTATTTTTTTTGATTAAAAAATTGAAAATTAATTAAAAATTTTAATACTAACTATGATCTTTTGGTAACTCTAAACCGTATTTTACCAGCACCACATGATGGACAGAACCATTTTTCAGGCAGATCTTCAAAGGCAGTCCCCGGAGCTGTGTTTTTTCTTGGTTCGCCCTTTTCAGGATCGTATACGTATCCACATATTCCACATCTGTATTTATCCATAAACAAATACCTCCACGAAAACTTCGTTGACATTACTAATTTTATTTTAAAAAACCGAAACTAACCAAATTCTAGATCAATATATGTATTTTTATTCATAAAAAATTATCTAAGTTTTTACTGGTCAAAATATTTATGAATATGGTACGTTTATTTGATGATTTCAATAATATTAATTGGCGTAAAAATAATATAAAGAATTATCGATTCATAATTTATCTCATAAATAATATTTGTGATCAATATGAAAAAAATTAAATTAAGATATGTGGGTTATTCACTGATAATAAATTACACTAAAACACATCATATTGTGAGTGATGACTGATCTTTTGATTTGGAACATTGAATCCTGGTCAAAATTATAGTTGAGAATTTCTATTTACTTGATTTTTTATAATTTTTTTTTGTAGGTTGTTTTATAGTTTTTTTTGCTTTTTATTGGTTAAATTTCTTATTTGTCACCTATTTTTTTGTTATATTTCATGTTTTTTTTGGTAGCATTCGCTAGGGTGTGTTTTTTTGTTTNNATCTTTTGCGTGTTATGCGTTGGTTTCGCCTTTTTCTCGGATATTTAGTGAATAGCCTCGTGTTGCGCGTTTCATGGTTGCATTGTAGCCTTTGCATGGTGTTCCAAAATATGCGCGGTCTCGGTATGAAACTTCCCCGGGTTTTATTAGGTCTATTTGACTATCATGAACTTATACTGGTGTTGTTTCGATTTCTCTTATTAATTGGTGGTCTATGTCCATTTTGCTGTGTAGTTTGTAGCCGTAATGGGATTTTCCATTCTTTTTAGTCCATTCGCCGTCTTTGTTTCGTCTAGTTTTTGCGGTTGGTCCTCGAGGTTCATCTACTTTTTTATGACCGGGATCTGAAGTTATGAATGTTGCATCTTGTATAACTCCTTCTTTAACCTTTAATCCTTTAGTATCAATCTGTCGTTGCAATTCTTCCCATATTCTTTCATCTTTGCCCGTATCGATTAAACGTTCTCGGAAAGCCCAGACCGTGGAACGGT
>PLXT01000061.1:45148-45317 GCA_003151535.1 Methanobacterium sp. | reverse complement strand
CTAAAATTAATTTACAATATTTAGAAGATAACGAACTTGATGGTTATATTCCTAATAGAAAACAAGTTTATGAATCTAAAAGACATTTTATAAACAATAAACCATATTCTAAACATAATTTTACATACGATCATCAAAATGATCTTTATATATGTCTAAATAATGAAAT
>PLXT01000061.1:37292-45138 GCA_003151535.1 Methanobacterium sp. | reverse complement strand
CAGTAGAATGGCCATTTGGGAACATTAAAGAAAATTTAAAGTACACAGAGTATTTAACACGTGGAATAAAACAAACACAAGTTGAAAACAACTTATTAGCATTTCACACAACATAAAAAGAATCCATAAACTAAAACAAAACAAACCAGGCCCAAATTATCAATCAAATACATAACATCTTAAAAAAAACATTGAAAAAATAAAAAATTTAAGAGACAGCCTCACTATATAAAAAAAATTAAATTAATATATAAATTAAAAACGGTTATAACATCAAATAAGAACATTATATCTTTTATATCCAATTTATCCTTAAAATTATAATACTTGGTTAAGATTCAATGATATTAATTAGTATACTGCCCAGAAATATGTATAATAATAAAAATAGAAACTGGAAATAAAATGAAACTATCAGCTCTAGTTAAGAAGGAAGGTCAAGATATTCTTAAGAACAAGATCTATCTTGGGGTGGTTTTTGTTCAAATATTTATATTACTTGGCACATTTGGTATTGCAATGGCTACCTCCATTGCATCTGACCCTGCACTATTAGATCAGTATGGAGCAACTTCTGCCCTTAAAGTAGGTGTTCCTGAGAGTGTACAAGGATCCCAGTTAGAATCTGATCTTCTGAAACAGAATTTAAACTTAACATACTACAAAAATATCAGCGATGCACAGGAATTTCTTGGAACAACTCTTGTTGCGGTCGTAGGGTTCAATTCTTCAAGCGGACAGAATTTAACAGTTAAAACTGATACATCAAACGTGTTTTATCCTGTTGTTTCATCTAAAATAAATAAAGCTGTAACTGAATATCAAACTCAGAAAAAACTAGCATCTTCCGGTTTAAATAATACTGAAATACAGAGAATTATGAACCCGATTAATCTTCAAGTAGTTAACCTTAACGAAGATCATCCTGCTAACATTGCCCTTGACAGTTCTTATTTCGTTGAAATAATGTATGGATTTATTGTCCCGTTTATTTTGCTTCTACCATTTTTCTTGGCAAGTAACATTGTTACCGATAGTATTGTTGGTGAAAGGGAAAGAAAAACGTTTGAAGTTCTTTTAATGACTCCCATATCTAGTTCTGAGGTAATGTTCGGAAAAACATTGCCAATATTATTTTTTTCACTTATTCAAAGTGTTGCATGGATAATTCTATTGGATCTACTTAGAGTTCCAATTTATAATCCCTTACTCTTGTTCACACTACTATTTTTTATAGGATTAGGGTTCATTGGTATTGGAATTCTCTTATCAATGTTTGTTGATAGTACAAAAGAAGCAAACTCTGCCATAACAATTATCTTAGTGTTTGCAACCTTCATATTATTCATGCCCCTATTCATCAAGTCTTTCTATTTTACTCTTATTTTGAACTATATTCCGACTGTTATAATGGTAAAAATGGCTTCAACGCCTAATATAAATCCCGATATTATTATTTCTGCATTACCAACTATTTTAATATCTATTATGATATTTGGATTTACTGTTAGATATTTCAGACGTGAAAGGGCAATTAGACTTTAAATAACAATTTAAAAATAATTTTTTTTAATAATTCACTGAAAAACTGAATAAGGATAACAGTGAAATAAAAAGTTACAACCAATATATTACAACAGCAATGGCTAGGGCTGAGAGTAGTGGTACCGGAATGTTATCATCTATAGGGCTGTATGCTTCGGTTATTGATCCAACCAATGCTCCAATTATTGCGGGTAATAATGGTAGTAAAGTTAAAGAGCTTAAAAAACTCACCACAAAAAATGCTAGACTACCTTCAAAACTTTTTAAAGCTTTGAATGGTAATTTATGCCTTCCAAATCTTGTACCTACTATTGTGGAAGCAGAATCTCCCAATAAAAGCATTAATATTCCTGCATCTGCAATTGCAATGTTGAAGCGGAATATATATAATGTAGCTATAATCCCAATAAAAAAGTATAAAAATCCCCGTTCATCATCCTGTCTCTTGCAATTGGTCAATATCGCTGAAAAAAATGGGATATGGTAATATTTATCGAGTATAAAAACCATTTCAGATAATACGAGTGCTATTATACAGAGAAGTATCAATACTTGTGGGTTTAAGAATATTCCTAGCACCAGTATGAAAATTCCTGATGCATGAATAAACTGCCGCAGTATTTCCCTATCCATAACATCAGGCCATGAATTTTTCTATTATTCCTTTATAAGAGTTTTTAAGTTCTTCAACATCTACAACAAATTGATCTTCTATTACAAGAGAATTGCCTCGAACTTCTCCTATAACTGCAGATGGAACAGTTATTTTAGTAAGAACTTCTTTAACGGCATCTTTTTTAATGGTTAGTAAGTACCGGCCATGTGATTCTGAGAAGAGTATGGTAGATAAATTAAGAGTACCATCTACTGGAACCTTTTTTATATCTATAACCGCCCCTAAATTTCCAGAAACAGCCATTTCAGATACTGCAATTCCTAATCCTCCTGATGAACAGTCATGTACTGCTGTTATATTTCCATTTTCATCCTCTCTAATAATTTCAAGAACAGATTTTCCTGCCATATATTCGTTGTGCATATGGACTTCGGGAGCTTTTCCCTGAACAAGACCATAGATAGATCTGTGATACTCTGATCCATCAAGTTCAGGATGGGTTTCACCAATTATAACAATTATATCGCCATTATTTTTAAATTCTGAAGTTCTAATGTCTTTTATATTCATCTTACCTGCTACTCCGATAACAGGTGAAGGATTTACTGTTACTCCCTCAGTTTCATTATAGAAACTTACGTTACCACTAATAACAGGTGTTTTGAAACGCCTTGCAATTTCTGACATTCCTTTAACACATTCGTTAAACTGCCAAAGAACTTCTGGCTTTTCAGGATTTCCAAAATTAAGGCAATCAGCTATGCATATTGGTTCAGAACCCATTGATATGACATTTCTTATTGCTTCAGCAACTGAACCAGCACCTCCATTGTAAGGATCGAGTTTGGTATGTATGCTGTTGCAATCTGAAGTGATTGCGAATGCTGTATTTTTATCTACACGGATTACAGCTGCATCATCGCCTGGTTTTACAACTGTTCCTATTTGTACCTCATGATCGTACTGTTTATAAACCCATTCTTTACTTGCGATATTCTCAGAAGATAATAATTTAAGTAAAGCCTCTCTTGGATCAATATCTTCAACTACAACATATTCCTCTTCTACTATTGGTTTTCTAAGCTCTCTCTTTGCTACAGGTGGGTCTGCAAGCAACTCGGATGGAACATCAGCAACTATTTCACCCTTTAATGTTGTAACAAACTGGTCACCTTCAATCACTTCTCCTACTACAGCAGCAAGAATCTCATATTTTTTGAATACGTCCATTAATTCTTCTACATCTTCTGGATGAACAACAAAAACCATTCTCTCTTGAGACTCAGATAACATTATTTCATAAGGAGTCATACCGTCTTCCCGTAAAGGTATTTGGGTAATTTCAACCTTGGCTCCGTTACCACATTTTGCAGCTAGTTCTGAAATACAGCATGTGAGCCCACCACCACCGAGATCCTTAAGACCTTGTACATCAACTCTTTTAAGAGCTTCAAAAGTGGCTTCCATGACTTGTTTCTTGGTAAAGGGATCCCCTATCTGTACAGCCGGTCTACTTTCCAATTCTGAAGTTGTTGTAAGTTCTTCTGATGCAAATGTTACTCCATGTATTCCATCTCGTCCTGTTCTACCACCCATAAGCACGAAGACATCACCAACATTTGGAGCTATACCCCTCATAATTGAATCTTTTCGTACAATTCCGGCACATAAAACATTTACAAGTGGGTTGGATTTGAAGTTATCATCAAATTCAACCTCTCCACCTACTGTTGGTATTCCAACTCGATTACCATAGTCTGATATTCCTTTAACAACATATTCAAATAGATAACGTGAGCGCTGGTCTTCAAGATAACCGAAACGTAACGAATCAAGGAGAGCTACTGGCATGGCTCCCATTGATATAATGTCACGAATTATTCCTCCTATTCCCGTTCCTGCCCCTCCATATGGTTCAATTGCCGATGGATGATTATGGCTTTCCATTCCTATTACTAAAGCCAATTCATCGGTAATTCCAACTATACCTGCATCGTCTCCAGGTCCTATTATAACATTTTCTCCTTCAGTTGGGAAAAGTCCTAATATGGGACGACTGCTTTTATATGAACAGTGTTCAGAGAACATTATGTCCAGCATTCCATATTCAAGAGAATTGGGTTCCCTTCCAATCTCATCTTTTATGTATTCAAGTTCTGTATCTGTTAAAGTCATTTTATCACGTCTGGAAATGCAGTTTTAATTAATATGTTTTCCATAATTTTTATAATATAGTATTTAATGAAAAATTTCAGATATTTTGATACTGTTAATTGTAATTCATTAATTTTTTAACAAATTTCATGCTTTAACAATACTGATATTGAGATTATGGTCTTTTATCTTCCAATCCTTATTATAATCCCCTTCTTCTGATCCGAAATGGAATTTATCTGCCCTTACTTCGTGTGATATAAAATCAACGAAGTTTATTATAATATCCCGGAAATTGTCACTACAATCAATAAAAACTTCAATATTGGCTTCAACATCAAGATCCAAGTCTTTTCGCATGTCTTGAACCCTTCTAATAAGTTCACGGGCCATGGCTTCGGAAAGTATCTCAGGAGTTAGCTCTGTGTCTATGAAAACATTTCCTCCTTCAAAATCACTACTTCCAATATTATCTGGAAGTTCAGTTTCAAACACAATGTCTTTAGACTCGAGGGTAATTATTTTACCTTCAAGCTCAACTGAATAAACTCCTTCTGATTCTAATTTTTGTACAATCTTACTACCGTCTACTTCTGCTAGTTTGGATGCTACTTTCGGTACGTCTTGTCTTAGTTTAGGGCCGAGTGTTTTCATGTTTGGCAATGCATTTATTGTTATATTCTCAAATTTATCTGATGATACAACATCTTTAGTATTTGCTTGTTCCATTATAACATTTTTCAGCGATTGTGCAGCGTTCAATACTTTTTCATCCTCTGAAACAATTATAATTTCCCTAACAGGCCACCTTAATTTATATCGTGCAGCATCACGTGCTCTTGCACATGCTTCTATTATTTCTCGCACGATATCCATATTAGATTCCAGTTCATTGTCTATTTGTTCTTCATTAAACTCCCAGTCTAACATATGTATGCTCATTGGAGAACTAGTTTCAACAGTTCTAATTAAGTTCTGGTACATATCTTCTGTTACATGAGGGGCTATCGGCGCCATTGTTTTTATTAATAGTTTAAGAGCATTATATAACGTGTAATATGCCCCTAACTTATCTGGATCATCTTTTTCGATCCATGTACGTCCTCTTATGAGTCTGATGTACCATCTGCTCAGATCTTCCAATATAAAGTTGTTTATTGCACGTGTGGCTTTGTGGAAATGCAATGCTTCAAGTGATTCTGTAACGTCCCGTGCAAGTGAGTTTGCCTTTGAAGTTATCCACAGATCCTCTTCGCGTAGATGAATATCATTTTCTGTATACTCTGTTGGATCGAACTTGTCTATTGACATGTAAGTGGTTGAAAATACATAGACATTCCACAGTATGTTGAACATTTTGTTGATATTTTTGAGTTCGTCCCAATTAAATTTCAGATCTTCCCATGGTTTATTCCCCCATAAAAGGTAGAATCTTAAGATATCTACTCCGTAAAGCTCAATCACCTGTTCTGGTTCAACAACATTTCCAAGGGATTTGCTCATCTTCTTCCCTTCTTCATCGAGGGTGAATCCATGCATTAAAACCTTTTTATATGGTGTACTGTCATTGGAAATTACACCACAACCAAGTTGTGAGTAAAACCATCCCCTGGTTTGATCATGACCCTCTGTTATGAAGTCGTAGGGATACCATTCCTCGAAGAGATCCTTCTCTTCAGGGTAATGAAGTGCGGCCCACCCTGCAATACCTGAATCGATCCAAACATCCAAGACATCAGGTGTTCTCTTCATATTTCCCCCGCACTTGCACTTGATAGTTATCTCATCCACATGTGGTCTGTGTATAAAATCGCCTTTAAGCTCCCCTTCAGCTGAAACTGATTTCAACTCTTCTATTGAGCCTACAACTGTTATCTCATCGCAAGTTTCACATTCCCATATTGGTATTGGTATTCCCCAATATCTCTGTCTTGAAATTGTCCAGTCCCTAGCATTTTCAACCCAATTTCTGAAACGGTTTTCACCAGCCCATGATGGAACCCATTCTATTTTGTCGAGTTCGTTTAACATTTTTTGTTTAACATCGGTTATTTTCAAAAACCATTGTTTAGTTGCCAGATAGATGATAGGAGTTTTACATCTCCAGCAAAACCCATACCTGTGATTTATAATGCTTTTTTTAAACAGAAGATGATGTGTTTTCAGATCTTCTATAATATTGATATCTGCATCTTTAACGAATTGGCCCACATATTTTCCTGCGTCATCCATGAAAAGTCCAGCTTCGTCCACTGGACAGAATATTGTTAGTCCGTACTTTTTACCTATTTCAAAATCATCAGGTCCGTGACCAGGTGCTGTATGAACACATCCTGTACCTTCAGTTAATGTAACATGGTCTCCAGGAATTACAATGTGATTAAATTCTTTTTGGAGGGGTATCTCGTCTGAAAGAGGATGATTATATTCTATCCCCTCGATATCCGACCCTTTAACTACTTTCAGAATTTCGTAATTTTTTTCAGATCCATCACAAGTGCACTGATCATCTGAGTGTTCATGGTTTTCAGGACTAATTCCGTTTAAAACTGAATCTACTAATGCTTCTGCCATTATGTATACATTTTCATCAACCTTTACATAGGCATAGTCAAAATCAGGGTTCACACAAACAGCCATATTTGCTGGAAGTGTCCAAGGAGTGGTTGTCCAGACCAGAATATGAGTTGTATACTCTTCGTTTTCTTGATTCTTTAGCGGAAACTTTACATAGATAGATGGGTCGTCTTTATTCTCATAATCAATTTCAGCCATTGCAAGGGCTGTTTCACATCTAGGACACCATGTTATCACACGCTTGTCTTTTATTAGTAAATCCTTTTCATTTGCTCTTTTAAGAGTCCACCAACAGGATTCCATGTATTTGGTATCAAAAGTAATGTATGGATTATCCCAGTCCATCCAAACTCCTAAAAGTTTGAATTGTTCGGTCATAAGGCCTTTATTTTCTATAGCAAATTCCTTACATTTATTAACAAAGTTCTCTATCCCTACTCTCTCTTCTATCTCCTTCTTACTCTTCAAACCAAGTATTCCCTCAACTTTATGTTCAATTGGAAGTCCATGAGTATCCCATCCGGGCTGTCGACGAATATTAAAACCCGACATGCTTTTATATCGAAGATATGTGTCTTTGATTATTTTATTCCATGCTGTTCCAAGATGTATCCTACCACTACAGTAAGGTGGTCCATCAAGGAATGAATATTTAGGTTTGTCCTCCCTCATTTTTTTGGTTCTTTCGTAGATATCCCTATCTTCCCAGAACTTCTGTACCTTCTCTTCAATGATCCTTGATTCGTATGAGCGTTGAGCCTCCTCTATGGGCATAATTTATTCTCTCCTTTATTATTTTCCTAATTATATTAATCTAAAGTTTTGTTTTAAGTATATAAAATAGTTAATTTACTAAATTATTTTTGGATATTTGTTTAGATATAATTGTTAAATATTATATAAAGTAGTTTATCGTAAAAATAAAAGAAAATATAGAGAATTTCTATTAACCTC
>PLXT01000061.1:0-37281 GCA_003151535.1 Methanobacterium sp. | reverse complement strand
GGTTTATAGAAATTCTCTATAGTATGAAATAAAAATATAGGCTTTTGAATACTTTACTATCAGAATATGAAAAGGAATTATAAGAAAATTAGGGGTATTTAATCCCTAAAACTCATGTTCGATCAGAAGGTTCTTATATTGCCCTCAACCATCATCTCTGTGATCTTTCCTATATCTTCCAGCCAGTTGTTCATTATTCCTTCAACATCTTTGTTTACCGATTCTATACTGTAACCGTCTTCAACAATAATCTGAGCACTCGCAGCTTTAGGATGGTCAATTGGCTTACCTATTTGGCTTAATAGCATAACATGAATTTGTTTTACACCATCTAATTCTTTGGTTATGTCTTGTGCCATTTTATTTGATAATAGGTTGTATATCTTACCAACGTGATTTATTGGATTTTTGCCTGATGTTGCTTCCATTGACATTGGTCTGTTGGGAGTTATAAGGCCGTTTGCTCTATTCCCCCTTCCTACCGATCCATCATCTCCCATCTCGGCTGAAGTACCAGTAACAGTGAGGTAATATCCCTTCTCTGATTTACAAGAATTATCATCACCGGTGTTTATGAATGTTTCAACTTCTCTCTCTGTCTTTTTAAGGGCTAAATCGGTTATTATATCCTGTATTTCATCTTTAACATTAAGGTAGGTATCAATTCCATCAACATATTTGGATACCATTGCAACAGCAGTTGTTAGGATTATTTTACTGTTTTCACGAAGTCCCATGACCTTAATATCTTCCCCAACCTGAGGATATTTTTTCTTAAAGTTTTTTGAGTTTAAAAGTTCTTCTGTAGCCATAACTATTTGTTCGGTTTCAGAAAAAGGTGCAAATCCTACACCAAACGATGTATCGTTTGATGATGGCATTCCATCTCTTTTAAACACATCTACTAAATCCCCAGATCCACTTCCTATCTTACATTCAACCACTGTAGAACTTTCAACGTCAAGGTTGATAATGTTTTTTTTTAAATATTCTTTAGCTGCTGTAATCGCGATCCTGTCGATTCCAATTTTCTTACCTTCATACTCTGAAACACCTCTACCGGTTAAGAGTATATCTATGGGTTTTATTATCTCTCCGCCTCCGAAGTGTGGATCTGATTCGCCTGCTGTGATCTGCACTTCGTCGGTGTTGTGGTGCATGATCTTACCATCAAATTTTTCCATGTACACTTGGCATAGTGCCCTACTTACAGACTCTGCAATTCCATCACTTATACTATCAGGGTGACCTATACCCTTTCTTTCAACTATTTCTACTTCCTGTTCTTCAATAGGTTTTTGAATAAGCTCTTTAACAATGATGTTCCTCATAAATGGCCTCCCATATTAATGTTAATCAGTGAGTTAAAACCATCTCCTTGATTATGTTAATTATCAAAAATGAATACCTCATAGGGTTATCGATATAATTATTAACATATTCTCCTTAAAGGGACGGTGTTTAATGTATGCATTTTGAAACAACTGATATAAAAAATGATCCATTCTTTAGAATTGCAAAAAAAATTAATATTGGCAAATATTCTGTACTACACGATATCAAATTGGAATATCAATAAATATCAACTTAACCAATCTATTATTATTGAAATTAAATCCTAAAAAAAATTCATTATTTTCCAATAATTAACTTTTCTTAAAGAATTTATGAATGATGTATATCTCAATTTACTTCTTACTTAATATCCTAAATAACATTGATTATACTCAATAATGGTTGTGTTAAATCAAGATAAACATGATTGATAACCTAAATATTTGTTATGATTTACTAATATGATATATTCTCAACAATTGCTTAGATCCTTTTTTTAGATCCATATTATACCAAATTTAATAATTGATATTGGAATCATAATTTGAAATGGAAGATTTGTATAATAAAATGAATAAAACATTTACTTGAATTATATAATACAAATGCAGGTGTAATAATGAGCAACATTATCTTATTAAATAAAACTAAAGGTATAAGATTAGGGGAAGTCGATCTTGCGGATAGTTTCATGTCGAGATTTTTGGGTTTGATGTTCAGAAATAATCTTGAAAGGGGGCTCATACTTAAACTTCCAAGCAGCAGAAGTAGAGGGGGGTCAGCCATTCACATGTTCTTCATGAAATTTCCACTGGACATCATATTTGCTGATTCAGATAAAAAGATTGTTGACATGGTTTCCATTGAACCATGGAAAACTTACACTCCCAAAGCCCCTGCAAAATATGTTATAGAAATGGGGAAGGGAACTATAAACACCTTCAATCTTCAAATTGGTGATGAACTCGATTTCACACAAGAAGATTGTGTATAAAAAAATACAAGATTCAGAACAGACATAAACTTATACAATAAAAATTATTTTTTTGGAGTGCAAGAAATGAAAGTGAAAATATTTGACTATGGTTCAGATGAAAAGAATTATTATGTTGTTTACAAAGTAACTGGATTGAATATAGATGAAGAAGAGAGGCTTCAAGGAAATGTTGAAGGGGATGTAGATATAAAAAATGGTGAAATGTACATTACAACACACTTTGATGAAAAATATTATCCTTTCGGGAGTGAAGCTGCACAATGTCGTATGGAAGATTTTATTTCCCGAGAAGAAATTGAGATGACAGTTTACCTTACAAGTGTATTGGAAGATGAATGAAACAATCCACTACTCTTCAACTAATTTAACTAATTTTAAACTCAAATTTTAAACTTTAGGCAGAAAAATGAAAAATGAATCCAATTCCAACCCTAATACACTAATGGTACGTCAGAAGATGCAACTAGCTATGTCTGGCTTTAGAGACAAAATGGGAATACATGAATTTGATCCTAAGGACTTTGAGATTGTGGATTTGAAAGTAAAGATACCCAATCTTGATCCTGCCTTTAATGATTATCGCATAGCCCATATTAGTGATATACATCTTGGACAATGGATTTCTGCCAAGCGTATTGAAGGTGTTGTGAATATGGTCAATAAACTAGAACCAGATCTTATCGCTATAACAGGTGATACTGTTTCCTATGTGGTTAATGAACCTGTACTTGATATGTTAAGAGTTCTCAAAAATCTTAAACCAAAGGACGCGACCGTTGCTGTGCTAGGAAACCATGATCACTGGGTGGGGGCAAAACAAATACGAAGTGTTATGGATGAAAGTAACATTATAGAACTGGAAAATGATGTTTATACACTCAAACGCGGAAAAGCTACACTTCATATTGCAGGAGTAGACAGTATCACCCTTGAAAAACACGATTTAGACGCTGTTTTAAATAAATTACCCTCATCTGGTCCTGCTATTTTATTGGCGCACGAACCTGACTTTGCTGATATTAGCGCTGCTACTGGGAGGTTTAGCCTCCAACTTTCTGGACATTCACACGGTGGACAAATGGTTATTCCAATGTTTGGAACACCTTTCAGAGGATCACAATTCCGTAAATATCCTTTAGGTGAATATAAGGTAGGGAAAATGGTACAGTATACTAACAGGGGTCTTGGGACTAATGTTTTCTGGATTCGTATAAATTGTCCCCCTGAGATAACCATACTGCGACTTCAAAGTACTTAAAAAGCATTATAATCTATCAATTTATAAAATAAAATTTCATTCATCCTTAATTTTTATTTACTACTTGTGATGTGTAATAAGAAACCTTAAATAAGATTTAATGGATAGGAATTTTATGAACTTAAAAACAAGGAAGATAATACTTTATGCTGCAGGGTTGTTTCTTCTTATATCAGGAATTTTAGGTACTTTAGTGCCTCAGTTAGGATTATCCATATTTACTTCAGTTGTTTGGGCAGTTTTAGGTGCAGTTTTCTTGGCTATTGCCTATGGGACAGCAGTAAGAAAAATAGTTTTCTATGCTTCAGGGATATTTTTGTTTGTTGCGGGGGTAGTAGGCTTAGTTTACGCACAACTGGGTATATCCACTTTAAATTCAATTCTATGGTTACTTTTAGGTGTTTTATTTATGTATGTTAGTTACAGTGTTGATTATTAGAGTAAAAACTTTAGGTTGAATATAAAAAAATACAAAATTAATAATTATTTTTTCTTTTTAATTGCTTCGATTCCCATTTTTGCAACTTTTCTAACAACCGGGTTTTCATCTTTAACAGCATCTTCAAGGACATACAAAGCTTTTTTATCTGCTATGGACGCTAGTCCTAAAGATGCAGCATAACGTACACTAGCTTTTTTATCCCCCATGAGTTTTATCAGCGGATCTAATGCTCTTGAATCTGCAAATACTGCCAATGAAAGTGCAGCAGCTTCTTTAACATGCCAATCATCATCTTTTAAAGTATTTATTAGTGGTTCTACAGCTTCAGGATCTCCAATTTCTGCAAGAAGTTCAGCTGCATCTTCACGCACAATCCAACTTTTATCTTGAAGATCTTTAACAAGAAAATCAATTCTTTTACCTTCTGGCATCTAAACCCTCCTAAAAATATTAGATAAAATATAATTTCTAATTAATTTTATTGTTTTACGATCCATTAATAATTTTATATTCTACTAAATTGCTTTTTAAAGATTTTAAATTTGAGAATATCAAAAAAAAATAATTTTAACAATAAATTAAACTATAGAGTTTATCAAATTAGAATGATATATTATTCAAATCAGTGGGATGTCCTAAAACGTTCATACCCTCAATTTCATACAATTTTGTGGTATTTTGAATGTCAATATCCCTCATATGTATTGTGATGAGTCTACCTCCAGTTATAGCCCCAAACTGGCAAACGGTTTGACAAGCGCCGCATCCATTACATTTCAAAAGATTTATTTCTACTCCGAGTGTAATTGCATTATTTGGGCATGTTGATGATGGTACACAAATTTCACATTTTTGACAGAGGTCAAGTTCAAGTTTGGATGGTAAAACAGTTTCAAGGTCTCCAGATTCTAGATCAACAGGGATTATGTAGGTTTCAACATGCCCCTTTCCAGCTTGTGCAACTGCGTTTGTGATGAGGGTATCTGCAATTCCATTCACTATTTTACCAATTGTATTGGAAGTTGTTGGTGAAATTATTAATAAATCATAGGTTCCAAGTGAAAATCTCCCTGTCATTGGAAAGCTTGCACGCTGATCATCTTCCAGTATCAATTCTCTGTACTTACCACCAGTTAAATTTTTAACTGATTCAAAGAGGCCATACATTTTAAGAACCTCTTCGCCAGCTTCTGAGAGAAGTATTGTAACTTCATGTTCCTTTGAAAGTTCAACAAGTATATTTACACTTTCCTGTAGTAGATGTCCTGCTCCTGTAATCCCCCAAGCAATTCTCATATCATTCTCCACGAATATTTATAAATATAAAATTTTTATTAAAGGAAAGTTAGAAGTCCACATAGTTGTAGGCTTCGTCTTCCTTGAATGCATAATACACTTTGTTGTGCTGTTTTATGAACTCTGCAACTTCCTCTTTAATATTTTCTCCATCCATTGCAACTCTTTTAATATATGCTGCAATTTCTGACATGTGCGATTCTTTTAATCCCCTTCTGGTTATTTCTTGTGTTCCAATACGAATACCTGATGGGTCATCGGATCGGTTAACATCGTCCCATGGGAATAAATTCTTGTTTAAAATAATGTTATTGTTTTCAAAGTCTTTTGCTAGTTTAGATGCTTTTCCAATATTGGAAACATCCATTGCAATCTGATGAGACTCTGTGAAACCTTGATCTTCGCATAACACATTAAATCCAAGTTCGTAAAGTTCTTGTCCCAGTGCTTTCGCATTTTTAATTATCTGTTTTGCATATGCATTTCCAAATTCAAGCATCTCAGATGTTGCTATACCTAATGCTGCAAGATGATGAAGGTGATGATTGCTTACAACACCAGGGAAAACAGCATCATCAATTTTCTTTGATATATTATCTTTACAGAGTATAATTCCTCCCTGAGGCCCTGGGAATGTTTTATGGGTACTTCCAACTAGTAAATCTGCTCCTTCTCTAAGAGGATCCTGGAAGCATCCTCCTGCGATTAAACCCAAAACATGGGCACCATCGTACATTACCTTTGCGCCTACTTCATCAGCTGCTTCTTTTGCATCTTCAACAGGATGTGGGAAAAGGAAAAGACTACCTCCTAAGAGTACGATTTTTGGTTTTTTCTCAAGTATATCCTTTTTCATAGCATCAGCATCGATATTCATTTTTGCTTCATCGAATGGATGTGGAACTACTTTTAATCCCCTTATGCCTGCAGCACTGACACTTGAGTGACTTATATGTCCACCAACTGGTACCTCAAGTGCCATCATTGAGTCTCCGTGTTTTGCAAGTGCAAAAAATGAGGCCATGTTTGCGACCACACCAGATATTGGCTGAACATTGGCGTGTTCTGCTTTAAAGATCTTTTTAGATAGTTCTACTGTAATATCTTCTATTTGGTCTACATATTTGCATCCCTCATAGAGCCGACATCCTGAAAGACCTTCTGCATATCTGTGAGATAGATCTGAAGCCAAAGCTTCTCTTACACTTGTACTTGTTATGTTTTCACTTGCTATAAGATTTATACTATTTTCCATCCAATTATGGTGCTCTTTTGTTATTTCTTTAATTTTAAGAGCATATTTCTCGTTTTCAAACATTAATTATCCTCCAAATAAACGCAAATTATCACAGGGTGTAATGATTTTATGTATAAAATGAATCAATATAAATACTTTCAAAAAAGCCGCATTGAAAAATCCTCAAAAAGTTAAGAAAAAATTTTAAGGTGTAACTTTTTGATTCCGTTTGAAAAATGTTTTCGTTTTCATTTCACTTAAATTACCAAGGATTCTCTCAAGATCCCCTGCAGGAATTGTTACCATCACATCTTCTGGTTTCAAATTCATGTTATTACGTGAACCAATATCTCCAAATCCGTACGTCACTTTACCAGTTAAGTATGGTACTGAAGCCATAGAACTGCAAATAGGTCCTGAATCAGCACCGAGCCCGTGGGATCCTGAATCATAAGCATTTGCATGAAGAATCATCATGGCTTGTTCAGAATTGCACACAACAAATACTAGATCTGGATCAAAATCAGCTTTAGTTAATGGTGAAAATATAACAGCATCAAATATTCCTGCTTCAATTGGTATGTTGTTCTGCCATGATCTTTGAACTGCTGGAATACTTTTATATACTCCTGCGGGTACTAGAAATGCACCACTTTGCATGTTTTGAGGTAGTTTCTTTCTATCCTTCATACCGGAGTAACGAATACCACCCATACACTCTTCTTCTTCAGCAGTTGAATAGAATATTTCGCCGTTTGCTGCTTTATCAAGTTTAGTACAGAATCTTGATTTGCCATCTTCCTTCTTGATATTTTTTGGCACTCTCACAGACCATTTAATAGCAACTGGTTCTCTCTCAAGCTTTAAAATCTCTTTTAATTTTTCACCCATTTCTTGATACAAAGTTTTCACCTTCTAATAATAACTGACTAGTAGGAGTATTAAATTTTTATATTTATACTCTGAGACTTGTGAACTGATTTTTATTTATCATCATATTTAAACATCAAAATATGTTTTCAATATTGTATTTGAATTTAAATGATATTAAAATTCACAAAAAGATAGTTTAAAGACTTAGTTTTCAAATATGCACAAGAATTAATAATAAATATTCAGGATTCAATTAAAAAAATAATCTGTAAATAAAAAAAATATTGGAAAAGGGGTTTAGCCCTTATTTTCCACCGTTCATTGCTGCTTCAATTTGAGCAAATATCTGACTGGTTTTGAAGTGTGCTTGATCCATTGCTCCAGATGGGCATGCTGCAACACATGTTCCACATCCTTTACAAAGAGCAATGTTAACGTGTGCTTGTTCATCTATTCTCTCAATTGCACCGTATGGGCAGAGTTCAAGACAGACTTCACATCCACCACAAACATCTTCATCAACACTTGCAATGATAGGTTCAATTTCCACTTCACCTTTGATCATTGGTATTGCTGCTCTAGCTGCTGCACCTGATGCTTGTGCAACTGCGTCAGGAATATCTTTTGGTCCCTGAGAAACACCGGCTAGGTAAATACCGTCTGTTAATGTGTCAACAGGCCTGAGTTTAGGGTGAGCTTCCATTAGGAAACCGTCAGCACTTTTTGACAGAGTTAATGTCTGCCTGAGTTCTTCTGCACCTTCAGGTGGCTGTAGACCCACTGATAGAGCAACCATGTCGTAATCGTATTCTGTGATTTTTCCGAGTAGAGTGTCTTCTGATCTGATGGTTAGGGTCTTATCAGGGTTTTCTAAGACTGTTGCTGGTCGGCCTCTGATGAACTTGATACCATATTTCTCCTGTGACCGTTTGTAGAACTCTTCAAATCCTTTACCGAACGCCCTTATATCCATGTAGTAAATTGTTACTTCTGTGTCAGGTTCGTGGTCTATGATAAGCTGAGCGTTTTTCATTGCGTACATACAGCAGACTCTTGAACAGTATGGTTTGTCGATCTGTTCATCCCTTGAGCCTACACACTGGATGAATGCAACACTTTTTGGAGCTTTACCATCTGATGGTTTTACAACGTGTCCTTGGGTTGGTCCGGATGCATTTATGTATCTTTCCAGTTCAAGACCGGTGACAACGTTTTCAGCTTGTCCGTATGCCCATTCCTTTTTCTCGGTCGGGTCATAAGGATCGTAACCTGTTGCAACGATAATGGTACCTACTTCGAGTTCAATGGTTTCTGGTTCCTGGTCGTGTTTTATTGCCATGTTACCGCAGACCTGGTCGCATAGTTTACATTCTATACAGTAGTCCTTGTCTATGGTGGAACACAGTGGAACTGCCTGGGGGAATGGTATGTAAGTTGCTTTGACCATACCAACGCCTTCATCGAAGTAGTTTGGTATTTCTATAGGGCAAACTTCGGAACAACTTCCGCAACCAGTACATAGAGATTCGTCAATGTAACGTGGTTTCTTTTCAACTTCAACCTTGAAATTACCTATGAAACCGTCAACTTTCTTAACTTCTGCGTAGGATATGAGTTCGATGTTTTCGTGTTTTCCACAGTCCACCATTTTAGGTGCGAGGATACACATTGAACAGTCCAGTGTTGGGAAAGTTTTGTCCAGCTGGGCCATTCTCCCACCAATTGTAGGCTGTTTTTCTACCAGGTAAGTTTGGAATCCCATGTCACCTAGGTCGAGTGCTGCCTGAATTCCAGCTACTCCTCCACCAATAACAAGTGCTTTGTTATCCACTGAAACTGTTTCAGATATGAGTGGTTCAAGTAATCTTGCTTTAGCAACGGCCATTCTTACAAGGTCTTTTGCCTTTTCTGTTGCTGCTTCAGGCTCGTTCTGGTGAACCCATGAATCATGTTCCCTTATGTTTGCGAATTCGAAAAGATATGGGTTTAATCCTGCTTCTTTAACTGCTCTTCTGAACGTTGGTTCGTGGAGCCTTGGTGAACATGCTGCTACAACTACTCTGTTTAAACCCTTTTCTTTGATGTCCTTCTGGATCATTTCCTGTCCTGGGTCTGAACAGAAGTATTTGTATTGTTCTGATACAACAACGTTTGGAAGTGTTGCTGCATAATCTTTTACTGCGTCGATATCAACTACGCCACCGATGTTTATTCCACAGTGACATATGTATACACCGACTCTTGGTTCTTCGGTTGTTTCTTGCTTTTTTTCTTCTGCCAATTAGATCACCTAATCCATTAAATCATGATAGATTATCTTATCCTTAATGTGTAGGGTCTATCAACTTAATAAATAAAGTTTTCTATTTATTTTTTTATACAAAGTATATAAGGGAGAATATTTTTAAAACACTTAAAACCCTAAATGTATACAGTAACTTTATTTTAACAGAATATGTTTGCGACAAGTTTATAAAATTTCTTTAACTATCAAAAAATTAGTATTCAAATCTACAAATCTATATTTAAATAATTTTAAATAGATTATTTTTAAAGGATTTTAAGGGATTTTTTTAACATTATAATTATTTTAATCCCTTCAATGTTGTTTAATTCGTGTATGGCGACGATTAACAATATCTAATAAGAATAATCCTTTTCATCTTATTTTTAAAGCGTCTAATAACAAACCATTCTTCATATTAAATGAAAATTAATAATTATCTACAGAGTTTAAAGGGTATAAGACCTAGTTGATATAGCATTATTTGATCATCTAAATATTTTTAATAATTCATACCAATTAAATAAATTTATAAATTATTTTGGATCCATGATCAAGGGACATCATATTACAGAAATCAGTATTGGCAGTGTTATCATGCTCACCACCGTACTTAGGAATATGCATGCTGCAGCTGCATTAATATCAAGATCATAACTTGCTGCAAGAACTAAACTTAACATTGCTGAGGGCATACCTGCCTCAACTACAGTGACCGTCCCTTCAAGACCATGTAAACCTAAAATATAAACCATAAAAATTGCTATCAGTGGGGATATCATCAACCTAGTTACAGTCACGAAAGATGCTGCACCAAAATAGTTTTTTAACCCTCCCGCTTCGAGCGATAATCCAAGTGATATCATAATCATAGGAATTGCTGCTCCGCTTAAATATTTCAAGACGTTTAAAGGTATAAATCCCGGATTTATATGCAAGATATTGGCAAATATGCCCAGTATTATACCCCACAATGGAGGAAATAGTACGGTTCTTTTAATAATCGATGTATATTCGCCCTCGAATATAAGGATGAATAGAATTCCTAAACATAAGAATAGTATTGTGGAACCCATATCATAAAAAACCCCTCTTACTAATCCTGCAGCCCCAAATACTCCTAATACTACAGGATATCCCAAGAATCCCGAATTAAATAGGGTTGAAGTTCCTACTAATGTCCATCGGGTCTTTTTTGAATAACCTCTTGCTCGGGAAAATATATATACTAATAATCCACATAAACTGCCGGTTATAATACAAATTAGAGTTATTGGTAGAAGAATTTTTATATTCGTAAGATCTGCATTGAACATTGCAAGAAATATTAGAGAAGGAATAGCAATATTTATAACAATTTTATTAAGCGTTATGGAATCTTCGGGCTTTAGAAGACCTATTCTCTTGGTTATGTAACCAATTAATATTAAAAGGATGATTGCAAGGATGGTTTCTGTTGAATTCATATTATCTAACTATCTATTTGAAAATATTGAATATTATCTAAACAATAATTTAAAAAAAATTATAAAAATATGTTAATAAAAAAAAATATTTAGGGATTTAATCTGTAATTCCCTCTGTAATCACTTTGAAAACTGCTTCTCCTTCAGGTAAGTGAGGACTGTCCACAAGTCTTGCGATTCTTTTACCGGCGAGTCCTTTTTTGAGCCATATCCTGTATGTTGCCGCGTGACCAAGTACATGTCCACCTATAGCTTTAGTAGGACTTCCAAAGAAAGCATCTGGTTTAGATTGAACCTGATTGGTAACGAAAACAGCTACATTGTATGTATTAGCAATATTCGAAAGGGTGTGTAAATGTTGGTTCAGTTTTTGTTGTCTGTTAGCAAGCGATTCCCTTCCAATGTACTCTGCACGGAAATGTGCTGTTAACGAATCGACAATTAGCAGTTTTATATCTGTACCGCTCTGTATGAGTTCATTAACTTTGTCTGCCATGAGTATCTGATGACTTGAGTTAAATGCTCTCGCAATGTGTATTTTAGTGAGAACTTCTTCAGTATCAAGTTCTAATCCATCGGCAATTTGTTTTATTCTTTCAGGTCTGAAAGTGTTTTCTGTATCTATAAAAACACAATCTCCTGACAAACCACCCTTTTCGGGAGGTAACTGAACAGTGACTGCAAGTTCGTGGGATATCTGACTCTTTCCAGATCCAAATTCACCGAATACTTCGGTTATTGATTGTGTTTCGATTCCCCCACCTATGAGTTCATCAAGACCAGTACTTCCAGTTGTTATCCTTCCAACGTCCTTCCTTCTTTCCATAACATCTAATGCCGTCTCAAAATCAATTTGTTCTGATTTTCTTGCGGCTTCTATAACTTTTTCAGCAACACCCTCACCTATTTCGGCTTTAACACTCAATTCTTTTGATGTTGCAGTGGCCAATCTCATCATATCTGCGAAACCAGCATCTCTCAATTTCTGGGCAGTTTTCTCTCCCACATTTGGCAATTCTTCGAGTTCTACCATTTTGATCTCCCTTTAAAAGTTCGTTAATTAAAATTTATAATCAAGTCCAATTACATTGTATGTAATATCTTTTAGATAATATCCAAATATTTTCATCATTTCAGCTCTAATCCTAAATAAAAATTATGAAAAATATTCAAATAATTTTTAGGATTAATACAACTTTTATAGACGCACTATTTAAATATTGATCAAATTAACGATCAATTCAAAAATTTTGTATCATAAGTTCTGTATTGCTCACTAATTTTTATTTGAATCATTCATCTTATTCACATCTTTAATTCAACGAGTTTTTTAGCGTTAAGTCGTATCTCTTCGTTGTATTCATCGAAACTGGCATCAGCTATAACTGTGATCTCATGTCCAACAAGATCAGAAACTTTATCTTCTAGGGAACCTTCATCACCAGTTTTTTGAATAACTTCTATTATCTCTGGCATTTTCATGCCAATAAGTTCTTCTGCAGCGGTTCTGAAAAAGGTGACTCTCATAGTACCGGTATCATCTTCTATAACACATGGGATTATCATTAAATAGTTGGGTTCTTCAATCTCCTCTCCACATATATCGCAGATATAAGTATTGTCAACTAAACTAACTCTTTTATTGCAGTTTGGGCACATTTCGTAGAGAATCCTGTTTCCATAAGCTTCCACTATTTGTCCAGTAACCTTTATATTTTTATCTTCTTCTTCAATATCATCGATCTTCTTGGTTTTGTAGATCATTTCTTTTATGTCATCGTGTGAAGGAAGTTTGTCTGCTTCATCAGCTGTAGCCGTTGTTACATTTGTATTCCTACCCACACTTATTTCTATTTTATCTTCACGTGAATTTACACGAGGATTTTCTATTTTTATTGCATCTCCAACACTTAAAGCAGATTCTGCTTTTTCATCCCAAAATGATGCTCTAATTACTCCTGTTCCATCAGCAATTTCCACAGTTCTAACAATACCCTTTGTTCCGTCTCCTCTCTGGAATTCGTTTGGATCGTAGATGTTAATGACTCTTCCGACCATCCTTACGTTGTTGTCACTTTCATTCAATTCGCTTATGGTTTTGCTGGAATATAACGAGTCTTCGATGTCATTTATGGAAGGAATGTCCATCATTTCCTCAGCGCTAGGTTCAACAATTCTGGCTGGTCTTCCAATAGAAAGGTCCATGTTATAGTTTCCGAGACGTGTTCTTGCATTTTCTAATTTTATTGGATCTCCTATATTCAATGCAAGATCTGCTTTATCATCCCAGAAAGATGTCCTTATTATCCCCGTACCATCGCCAATTTCTACAGTTCTTACTTTACCTGTAGTGCCATCGTCTCTGTTAAATTCACTTGGTTCGTAAACATTTACGATTCTTCCTACAACATCAATTTCTTCGCCTTCATCATCCATTAAATGTATATCTGATATTTTGATGGGTTTAAGATATTTTCCACATTTTTGGAGCTGATTTTTTAATTTACTATCAATATCAGGGTTTATAATTATTTTAGAGTTCCAACTGGTATTTATCCTATAATCAGTTCCTGAATATTCATCGAATTCGATGTTTCCACCGATTATCTTAATGATGTCACCTTTTTTCAAGTCCATGTTGGCATCTTCGTTCCACAAGGTGATCCTTATTGAACCTGTGTCATCTTCCATCTCTAAAGACCTAACTTGACCAGTGGTTTCATCATCTCTTATGAAAGTTATTGCATCATATATTTTTGAAATAACACCTAGAACAGTAACATCACGCATTTCATGGGCGTCTCCAATTTTTTGAATAGTTTCAGTATACTCTGGAAGGTCAAATTCTCCCTTCATTACTCTTCCTACCCATGAATGGGTTAGAGACACTTCACCATCTCTTGTTCTACCCATAGCCCCTAATATCTTCACAGAATCTCCTTCATTTAAGTCAAGGTATTCTACTATATCTGTATCTCTATTCCAGAGTGTGTACTGTATTTTCCCTGTTTTATCCTGTATTTCCATGGACAAAACTTTTCCTTCTTTACCATTTTTATTGAATATTCTTGTTTTAGGAATGCGTACTATCCTTGCAATTACATTGACTGTTGTGTCTCCCTTNNTTCATATGAAGTTCATCTTCTCTGAATCCTTGTTTGACTTCTGCATTATTTATTTTTATTACATCTCCTTCCAATATTTTTTTGAGGAATTTAATGTTTTCTGTCCAAAGTACAACACGTATCTCTCCGGTGTTATCTGCAATTATCATATTGGCCAGTTTACCTTCTCTTCCTTTTTTACTTGTGAATTTTTTCACGTTAGAGATGTGCATAACCCGTCCTGTAACACTGATGTTGTCTCTACCAGTTTCTAGTTCATTTATTTTATGTGCTTCATTTGCTTCTGATAGGGGCTTATTCTCTTCATTAATATATTCACCAACAATTGTACGTGCTATATCCAGCTCGCTCATGAAACTTACATCTTCGTAATCGTGCTTCCTTTCTCCCATTTTTTTTAAGAAGTCTTCGTATGAAATTTTATCCTGTATCTTATCATATTCGCTCTTTATTTCCTGGTTAATCTCGCCGCTCATTTGGGTTCCCTCACTCCAATATTTCTCATCCATGTTATATTTAATTTTAAGATTAATATACAAAAAATAATACTAATTTGTATTTTGGTAATTAATAAATTTTACAATATTAATGTGCTGATAATAGTTTTTTTCAAAGTATTCACTATACTCTGATAACTGTCATTAAAATATAGTTTTTATTATTTAAATCTCCTAGTATACATGGTTCTCTTTGGTGGTTTTTTAGCGAAAATTGTTTTTAATTATATTAAATTATATTAATATTCTTTGTGAATTAAAGAGTAAATCCAGTTGTTGGTTGAATTAATTAAATTTAATATTATTTTTATGGAATTAATATGGTAAGATTAATATAATAGTTAGTTTGATAAAACTATATATTCTTAGGGGGCACAAATTAATGAATCAAGAGCTCGAACTCGTAGAATCAATGGATAAATTAAGCGTACTAATACATAAGTTTCAAACAGAGCTTTTAAATGGAGATTTAAAGGAATACACTCTAAGACAACTGTACTATATTGAATTAATTGATAAACATGAAGGGATCAGTGTTTCAGAAATATCAAAAACACTTGAACTAAAAAAATCTACGATCTCGATAGCAATTAACCAACTAATAGAACTTGAAATTGTAACAAAAATTCAATCAAATACAGATAAGCGTTTCTATTTCCTTAAACTAACTTCAAAAGGTAAAGATATCATGAGAATGCATAAGCAGGTTCATCAAAATACAATTAAAAAAATTATAGATATTTTAAACCCACAAGAGGTTGAAAGTTTCATTAAAATTGTTGATAAGATCACAGTTCTAAATCTATGAATTATATAAACAAATATCCTAATAATTGAAGAAATGAATAAAGGAGTAATTTAAATGGCAATGACAATGGCAGAGAAGATATTGGCAAAAGCTTCAGGTAATAAAGAGTCAGAAGCTGGAGAAATAATAATGGCAAATATTGATGTTGCCATGACCCATGATTTAACTGGACCGTTATCAGTAGAATCATTCGAGAAGATAGGGCTTAAGGAAGTATGGGATCCAGAGAAAATTGTAATAGTCTTCGATCATCAAGTTCCAGCTGACTCAATCGATGCAGCAAAAAATCACATGATAATGCGGAAATTTGTAAAGGAACAGGGAATTCACAATTTTTACGATGTCAGAGAGGGTGTATGTCACCAAGTTCTACCTGAAAAAGGACATGTAGTACCTGGAGAAGTCGTTGTAGGTACAGATTCCCATACTTGCACACACGGAGCATTAGGGGCCTTTGCTACAGGAATAGGATCAACGGATATGGCAATGGTTTTTGCAACTGGAAAACTTTGGTTTAAGGTTCCAGAAACCATTAAATTCGAGATTACTGGAAAATTACAGGAAAATGTATTTGCTAAGGATGTAGTACTAGATATAATAGGTAAAATTGGAGCCGATGGAGCTACTTATAAAGCCTGTGAATTTGGTGGAGAAACCACTAGGAACATGACCATATCTGATAGGATGGTTCTATGTAACATGGCAATAGAGATGGGTGGTAAATCTGGACTGGTTGAACCAGATCAAAAAACAATAAATTATTTGAAGGGTAGATCAACCAAACCATATGAAATCATGAAAACAGACAGCGACGCACTGTCTCTTGAAACAATGTATGTGGATGTAAATGAACTTGAACCACAGATAGCTTGCCCTCATAATGTGGACAATGTTAAACCAGTTTCAGAAGTTGAAGGTACTCATATAGACCAAGTATTCCTTGGATCGTGTACTAATGGGCGGTTAAGCGATCTCCGTACTGCCGCGAAGATCATGAAGGGGAAGGAAGTATCTAAAAATATTAGAATGCTGGTGATACCCGCCTCGAGGGAAGTTTACTCTAAAGCAATGGATGAAGGTCTTTTAAGAACTTTTGTAGATTCAGGTGCTCTAGTGTGCAATCCCTGCTGTGGACCATGTTTAGGTGGACATATTGGACTCGTAGGTCCTGGTGAAGTAAGCCTTTCTACTTCCAATAGAAATTTCAAGGGAAGACAGGGGAGCCCTGATGCAGAAGTTTATCTTAGTTCAGCAGCAGTTGCAGCAGCTTCAGCAATCACAGGAAAGATCACAGATCCTCGATAAATTAGATCTATTTACAGAATTTAAAAAATTAACAGTTATATTAAATAACTGATTTTATGGATGTGGAATAACATGAAAGGAAAAGTCTGGAAATTTGGAGACGATGTTGATACTGATATAATCATACCTGGAAGATATTTAGTACTAAGAGATGAAAAGGAACTTGCTGCATGTGTAATGGAAGGATGCGACCCCGATTTTTCAAAAAAAGTTAAAAAAGGCGATATACTAGTTGCAGGCAAAAACTTTGGTTGTGGATCATCAAGGGAACACGCTCCTATAGCTATTAAAGCTGCAGGAATATCTGCGGTAGTAGCAGAGTCCTTTGCAAGAATATTTTACAGAAATTCAATAAACATAGGACTGCCCTTAATAGAATCCAAAGAAATCTCAGGACACATCTCTGAGGGTGATATAGTAGATATAAATATTGATGAAGGTATTTTAAAGGATTTAAATACTAGTGAAGAGTTTGAAATTAAACCTCTACCTGATTTCATGTTGGGAATAATGGAAGAAGGCGGATTAATAAACTTCCTTAAAAACCACCTAGATGAAATAAAAGATGAATAGACTGGTTATATTGGAAGCAGGGGATTAAAATTAAAAGTTCAATTGTGAACTTGTGTGAATAAATAATATTAAGATTAGAATTTAAAAAATGGTGTTTTTATGTACAAAATAGCTGTTATACCCGGAGACGGAATAGGAAAAGAAGTAATGGAAGCCATACTTCATATATTAGATGCTTCTGTCCTTGGATTTGAATACACCTTTGCTGATGCTGGAGATGAATTAGCTGAGAAAACAGGCATACCACTACCACAAGAAACAATTGATGTAGTAAAACAATCACAAGCATGTTTATTTGGAGCAGCTGGTGAATCAGCTGCAGATGTAATTGTTAAACTCCGAAGAGAACTTGATCTATATGTGAATCTAAGACCTGTGAAATCCTATCCCGGTACCAAATCTTTATTCGAGGATATAGACTTTGTTATTGTAAGAGAAAATACAGAAGGACTTTACTCAGGTATTGAAGAGTACACTGAAGAAGGAGCGACAGCTGTTCGTGTTATAACCAACAAAGCATCGGAGAGAATATGCAGATTTGCTTTTGAATATGCAGTAAAAACTGATAGAAATAAAGTTACAGTTGTTCACAAGGCAAACGTACTTAAAAAAACCGATGGAATTTTCAAGGACAATTTTTATAAGGTTGCAGAAGAATTCACTGGTTTAGAGTTGGATGATAAATATGTAGATGCAACAGCAATGTTTTTCATAACCCAACCACATATGTTTGACGTGATCGTTACAACAAACCTATTTGGAGATATACTCTCTGATGAAGGAGCAGGACTTGTAGGTGGACTTGGATTAATACCCTCTGCAAATATAGGTGAAAAATATGGTCTTTTTGAACCAGTTCATGGTTCTGCACCATTAATTGCAGGTAAAGGAATTGCAAATCCTTCTGCTATGGTACTTTCAGCTGTTATGATGCTTGAATACCTAGGTGAGATTGAAGAAGCAAGAAAACTGGAAAAATCGTTAATTACTGTCCTGACTGAAGGTAAAATCGTGACTAAAGACTTGGGTGGATCTGCTTCGACAATGGAAATGGCAGCTGAAATTAGAGCGAAATTTGCAGTGGAATAATTAATTTAATTGGTCATTTCAATATTTTTTTTAAAAAATAAGTAGTCAAGTTTATTGAATATATATTTCATTAGGATCATTTATTTAGAAGATTAAAATTATAGAAAAATAGAATATAGTTAGATAATAATCTGAAACTAAAATCTGGAGCATGAACATGGAAAACAGTGCCAATGTTGATATTAGGGCAGACATTCCCCTACTTGAAGAAGTAATCTATTTAGACGCAGCAAGTACTACCCCTACCCCTAAACCAGTTGTTGAAGCAATGTGCGATTATTTCTACAAATACAATTCAAACACTGGTAGAGGAGCATATAGAATGGCAGTTAAAGCAACCAAAGAATTTGAGGGAGCTAGATCTCGAATTTCAAAGTTTATTGGTTGTAGTCCATCAGAAGTAATATTCACCAAAAACACAACAGAAGCAATTAACCTAGTTGCAAATGGACTTGATTTTAAGAAGGGAGACTCCATAATAGTACCCAACATTGAACATCATTCCAATTTTATTCCATGGTTGAACCTCAAAAAACGGGGTGTCGAATTAAAAGTCGTAACAGCCGATGAATATGGTATTGTAGACGTTGCTGATATAGAATCAGCAGTTGATGCAAATACTAAACTCATAACAACCACTCATGTTTCAAATGCAATAGGATCTGTGCAACCAGTAAATGATATAGGCAAAATTGCAGATGAAAACGACGTTCTTTATCTGATAGATGCTGCACAGTCGGCTGGGCATATGGAACTGAATGTTAAAGAAACTAATGCCGATTTTGTGTCCTTCCCTGGTCATAAAGGATTACTCGGCCCAATTGGGACTGGATTTCTTTATTGCAGTGATGAGTCTGCGGAAAAACTTGAACCAATGAACTTGGGTGGAGGAACCGTTATAGATGTTTCTGAGGGAGAATTCTCTCTAGAAGATGTTCCTGCTAGGTTTGAAGGTGGAACTCAGAATATTGCAGGTGTTATTGGGTTAGGGACTGCAGTAGATTATATTAAAAGAATTGGAATGGATAAGATTGAAAATCATAGCAAAAAACTTACAGCTCAGTTATTTCAAGAGATCAACGATATAGGAAACACAATTGTATATGGAAGTCCAGAAAATATTTATGGTATAGTTGCCTTCAATATAGATGGTGTAAATGCACATGATGTAGCAAAGATACTAGATGAATTGAAAAATATTTGTGTGAGAAGCGGTCACCACTGTGCAATCCCGGCAATACGACATATAGGAGCATTCAAACTTGGAGGCACTGTGAGGGCATCTGTACATTATTATAATACCAAAGAAGAAATAGAGATATTTGGTGAAACATTGAGGGAAATTTCTAAGTTTTTCGGAGATTAAAAAAATGACCAGAGCACAATACATTGCAATATTTATAATTCTAATAATGGTTATAAGTTCAATTGCGGCTATAATAAGCATAGTTTAAGCAGAAAAATCATTAGATGGTTTAAAATTTTATATAAAATATAATTTTAATCTGTTATTTGGGATTTAATAAATTAGATAACTTTACTGATTGGAGAGTGGTATAAAATGGTAAAAGTTAGGATTGGGGCAGTAGTATCAGAATTTAACTACGATATAACTCATATGATGTTAGAACTTGCAAAAGAACATGCAAAATTTCTAGATTCTGAAATAACCAAGGTTATAGCAGTACCTGGTGTTTTTGACATGCCACTAGCAATTAAAAACCTCCTTGAGCAGGATGAAATTGATGCAGTAGTAACAATAGGTGCTGTTATAGAGGGTGCAACTGCTCATGATGAAATTGTTATCCAACATGCATCACGTAAAATTACGGATCTTTCATTGGATTACAACAAACCAGTTACATTAGGAATATCTGGTCCAAAAATGACAAGGCTCGAGGCTCACCAGCGTATCGATTTCGGTAAAAGAGCAGTTGAAGCAGCTGTCAAAATGTTTGATAGACTTCAATAATATAAAATTTAATTTTTTTTTAGTTTATATCACAATTTTTTTATTACATGAAACTTTTTTAAATATAATAAAACTATTTAGCTTTGAAAACAATCTATTGACAACATGCTAAAGAACTATTTAAAAAAATTCTGGAGATTTATGAATGGAAATATTAACCCCGGATGATTTAAAAACTAAATTTAAAGATCCATGGATCACACCTTATAAAAAGGTAATAACCATGGTGGATGATGATAGGGTGGAATTAATTGAGTTTCACCCATGTGTTGCAGGGTCTGAATGGATGGTTTACCAGTATAAGCGAACTAGTGACCTTGTAATGGACTCTAAAAGAGATGGGGATAGACATACATACTACCTTAAGGTGGGTAAGGCCGATATGACTCTTAAACCAAGTTTTTCTGCTGCAGGAATAGAAAAAGTCACAGTTGAAGACGACGAGGTAAAAGTCGTACATGCAGGACTAGCAGGGGCTGGTGTAGGCGCTGCTATGTGTAGGGGAATGGCACAGGGTGTTAAACGTGTTGAGCTTTATGACATAGGTGGAGGTTCAAAGGTGGGTAGAGCCGCTGTAGTAACGCCCAAACTTCAGAAGGTTGTTATAGGAATTGATGATACCGACACCAAACAGGAAGGGGCAACTTGGACACTGGCAAACAATGTTGGAAATGAACTTGCACAAATGGGATTTGAATATCTAGACCATGTAACATGTCAACTATACCCTCATAATCCGAATAAGACTCAAAATTGTGTTGCCATAGCCCTTGTGTTTGCTGTCGAACCTGGAAGAAGGGATGAACTAATTGAAAAAACACGGCAACTCCTTAAAAAAGATACTCTCTCGGATAAAACTGCTATTGCCGTTATTGATGGGTTTAGCGTACCAAAAAAGCTTCGAGAATATGCTGAAAATACAAAAAAGTCTATGATGACAGTAGAAGATGCCGAAAAAACAGCAAAAGAAGTAGGGGTGCAACTTGTTCAAGTTACAGGGGCGCCAGGAGAAATAGGGGCCCTTGCAGCACTTGGACTTTACAATGATCTAGAGGAAGCCGTGAAACTTTACTACTAATTTTACTACTTTTTTTATTTTTTTTTATTTTTTACAAAGCAGCTAATACACAAAGTTTAAAAACTTTCCAGTATTTGAATTTGCAAACTGCATATCAGTGACAACAGGTGGTCCTATTTCTATTTTAAAATTGTTGCTTCCTGATTGAACATAATAAGTGTTAGTTATACTGTTAGGGTTGTAGGTTATGGCCTTGTAGGCAACACCATTTATGTAAATTTCGTACGTTCCATTAGTCAATATTCCCATGGTACTTGAAACTTCAACATTGTTCAGGTATATGTTTACAATTCTACCATTTGTATTCGACATTTCACTTTTTAATAGTACTCCTTCAGTTATATTTAGCTGACTTGTATTTCCTGTTACTGGCAGAGCTTTCTCAGCATAAAAATTATTAAACCTATTTCGGATGTCTCCATCACTTATTACATCACCTATATTAAGTCCCAATACATTCCTTGCAGCAGGGGGTAACCTCATTATATTCTCTTCACCCGGGACGGTCTGATTAACCGAATATTTTACATCACCTATGTAGATCGAATCACCATAGTTAAGCTCTAAAGTGGCAAGAGCTTCAGTAGGCATGTTAATAGATGAATATCCAGTTTCATTTGCAGCAATAGTGTAAGGACCTCGAACATCTACAGTTTGATTATTAGCAGGGTTATTGAATATTATAAGATTTCTAGAGTTAGGTTCAATCGATACTTTACCGCCATCAACATGAACAGAGCCTAATAGTGTTGATATCATTGCAAGGAGTATCAATCCAGAAACAATAATAGGGGAGTGCATTTTAAGAAATGTTTTCAAATTTCTCATGCTGCCATCTGTTCTAGAGAAAACATTGTAAGAGATTCTTATGATCTTCACAATATAATACATGGCAATTATCACGCCTATACTTGAAATTAGCACCCCAATTGTTAATGACACAAATCTAATAAAAAATATGGCGAAAATACCCAGGGATGCAAGGGAAAGTCCAAGGATTTCCATTCTTATGTATTGTCCAAGGGAATCGATCATGGTGATCCTTCCGTATGCTGTAGCACGATCCACTATTGTTCTTACAACTTCGTTAGCAACAATATTTAACTCGGTTAGTGATGATAAAACATGTTCGATTTTCCCAATGTCAACTTCCTTAACTTTCATTCCCATTACATCAGCATCTAAAACAATTCCAACATCAACACCATAATCGTCTTCTAGCTTTATTTTGTTCAAAAACGATCTTTTAGCTGCAAACTGCCCGCTAAGTGGTTGATCAAATTTTATCTCAGGAAAGAAAAAGTTCAAAAGGGGTTTTGCTGTCAGTTCTGTAACCCTTCCAGCTTCCCTCTTAAATTTGGTCTTGGTAATATCGGCTTCTCCACTCATTATAGGTGTAATAATGTTATTAACTTGATTTTTAGTCAAATTATGTAGATCTGCATCTAAAAATACTACTATATCTCCTTTAGAATTCTTGAAACCAGTTTTTATGGCTGCACCTTTCCCTTTATTTTTGGAGTGGTTAATTACCATTGCACCAGCATCCAATGCATTTTGGGCTGTCTGATCAGATGATCCATCATTAACTACAATAACCTCTTTAATGTAGTTTAAAGATTTTACAACCCCCACAACTTTAGCTACTGTTTTTTCTTCATTGTAAGCTGGGATTATCACCGAAACAGTCAACTTTTTAGGATTGCCAACTGTTTTGATAGATGATAATAACAGAATAAATATTTTAATAATCCATAACACAAGGTACACCTCATAGTTCCTTTCATATTCTATACGTGAACATGACATAAAAATATAAGTACATTTTGGTAAATTAAATTAATAAATTCTAAACATATCTTTTTTCATTTTATAATATTCTCAGAAACTTTATTAACTCTTCAGCATATAATTTTTAGTAACATAAACATTTCTACATTTTTTTATGCAAATTAAAATAATTATTGGGGTATAACATGGAACCAAAGGTCATGATAATACTTGGAAGTGCTTCAGATTTTAACGTGGCAGAAAAATCAATAGGTATACTGGAGATCCTGGGTATCTCATATGATGTGAGGGTAGCTTCTGCGCATAGAACCCATGAAAAGGTTAAACAAATAGTTGAAGAATCCACTGCAAATGGTGTGGAAGTTTTTATAGGAATTGCGGGACTTTCAGCTCACCTTCCAGGGATAATAGCAGCAAATACGCACAAACCCGTGGTGGGAGTTCCTGTATCTGTAAAACTCGGAGGGTTGGATGCGCTTTTTGCAATTGTTCAAATGCCTGTTGGTGCACCTGTAGCAACGGTTGGGATAGATCGCGGCGAAAATGGTGCTATACTTGCTGCACAGATGGTAGGAATCCATGATGCAAGTGTAAGAACAAAACTTTCCAAAATGAGGAGAGAATTCTTCTTTAAATTAAATAAGGATGAAGAATTATTGGCTGAAAAACTAACAGGAAACTATTATTCCAGACACTCATTTGAAGTAGATGAACTTGAAACTTCAAATGACGATAATCTCAATAATAATGAAGATACGGGATATCCTGATGTTGCAGTTATAGCTGGAAGTTATTCTGATATAAAAATTGCAAATAAAACAACCAAATTTCTTGATAAACTGAGAATTACATACAACACTAGTGTAATATCTCCAATTAGGCATCCTAAAAAATTTGAAAATTTCATGGAAGAAACAAAGGCAGTTAAGCTATACATAGCTATTTCTGGACTTTCTGCCCATGTAACTGGTGCTGTAGTTGGGTTTACTGAAAAACCTGTAATAGGTGTTCCATGTGCCATAAAGCTTGGTGGAATAGATGCTCTGCTATCCATGGTTAACATGCCACCTGGTGTGCCAGTTGCTACTCTTGGGATCGATTCAGGCAGTAATGCAGCTATACTTGCTGCTGAAATGCTAGGAATGGGTGATGCAAGCGTAAAACAGGAATTATTGGAGTTTAAAGGAAATATGAACTGTCCGGGTAATTAATGGATACATGTTTGATAAAATGAAAAAGGATAACAAAATTGATGAGAATCACTGTGAAATGGAAGGATGCGGGTGTAATGTTAACTACTTGCTATTATGAGTAGCAGTTATATTCATTGTAATGATTGTTGCATCAACCATAAAATAATTTTATCTTAATGAATCTGTTATAGATAAATTAGTTTAGTATGGAGTTGAATTAGATGAGAGAATTTTTAAAAACCCTTGAAAATGATTTTAAGGTTATAAATATTGATGAGCAAATATCAACCAGATATGAAGTTTCTAAAATACTGAAGGAACATAATAAGGAAGTTGTAATTTTCAATAATATTAAAGAAAGTGATATGGGAATAATTTCTGGTATTTGCAATACAAGGGAAAAAATAGCGAGTTCCATATCTTCAACAGTACCTGATATTACATCAAGGATAATTCAAGCTACAGAAAATCCAACAAAGATTGAGAAAATAGAGACTACTGGAAAATCCTTTAAAACTTCCATGAAGGCAGACCTTACTAAACTTCCAGTTCCAACATTCTACAAAAAGGATGGAGGGGCATATCTTACTGCGGGAGTAATAATAGCAAAGGATCCTGAAACAGGAGTCAGAAATGCATCAATACATAGGATGCTTGTTAAAGGTAAAGATCGTTTAGGAGTTAGAATAGTTCCAAGAAATCTGTACACTTACTATAAAAAGGCAGAAGAATGGGATGAACCACTTGAGATTGCAATTGCAATAGGGATGAATCCTGCAACACTTCTTGCTTCATGTACATCAATACCAATTACAGCAGATGAATTGGAGGTTGCTAATACATTCCATAACGGAGAAATGAAGCTTATTAAATGCGACACTGTCGATCTAGAAGTTCCGGATTGTGAAATACTCCTTGAAGGTGAAATAATTCCTCATGAAAGAGCTTCAGAGGGTCCTTTTGTGGATTTAACTGATACTTATGATGTTATTAGGCAAGAACCTGTAATATCGATTGAAAAAATGCATTACAAAGATAAACCACTTTATCATGCTATAATGCCTGCAGGAAACGAACATAAACTGCTACAAGGTTTACCTCAGGAACCTAGAATATATAAAGCAGTTCAAAATACTGTTCCAACAGTAAAAAATGTAGTTTTAACAGAAGGAGGTTGTTGTTGGCTTCATGCAGCAATTTCAATTCAAAAACAGACGCCAGGTGATGGAAAAAATGTAATTATGGCTGCTCTTGCAGCACATCCTTCATTAAAGCATTGTGTAGTTGTTGATGAAGATATAGATATTTTCAATGGTGATGATATTGAATATGCTATTGCAACAAGAGTTAAAGGAGATGAGGATATTCTAATTGTCCCTAGAGCAAGGGGATCATCACTTGATCCACGTGCAACTCCCGATGGAACAACAACGAAAGTTGGTGTAGATGCAACCAAATTATTAGATAAAAAAGAGAAATTTGAAAGGGTAAGTAAAACCGAAGACTAATTCCATTTTCTCAATTATCCTATTTCAAGATAGTAGATGGGATTGCACTATGTGATAATATCTGCCTTAGTTCCACATTTTGGGCATTTTTTATCCGTTTTAATACTTTCTGCCATTACCTGATAACCGTCCCTTTCAATCAGAACTTCTCCACAGCTGTGGCAATAAGTGTTTTCGCCTTTACCAGAAGGTACATTTCCAATGTAAACATATTTCATACCTGCATCTTTTGCAATTTCATATGCTTTCTCAAGGTCGGCAACTGCTGTGGGTGGTACATTTTTCAATTCGTAGTATGGGAAAAATCTTGTGAAGTGCAAAGGCACGTCAACACTAACCTCATCTACCATAAAATTTACAAGGGATTCTATATTTTTTTCTGAGTCATTATAACCTGGAATCATCAAGTTGGTAATTTCAAGATGTATCTTTTTATCATGGATCCTTTTAATATTATCAAGAACAGGTTGCATCCTTGCATCGCAGAGTTCTTTATAGAATTGTTCAGAAATCCCTTTAAGATCAACATTAGCGGCATCAAGATATGGGCCTATCATCTCTAGGGATTCCTCTGTCATGTACCCATTTGTTACATAAACGCTTTTTAAACTGTTATCTTTAGCAAGTTTAGCAGAATCAATAGTGTACTCCAACCACATAGTTGGCTCGTTGTATGTCCATGCAATTGATTTACATTTATATTCTTTTGCAAGTTTTACCGCATCTTCAGGTAATATTTCACGTAGAGAAACCTTATCAAGTTCTGCTTGAGATATATTCCAGTTCTGACAATGTTTACATCTGAAGTTACACCCAACAGATCCAATAGATAGAACAATTGAACCTGGATAAAAATGGAATAATGGTTTCTTTTCGATGGGATCTACTGCCACAGAAGATGCAGCTGCATAGTTCAAAGTGTAAAGCTTTCCATCGATATTCTCACGCATATCACAAAATCCTTTTTTACGATCAGAGATTATACATCTCCTCTCACAAACTTTACAATTCAATGAGTTACCTAATTTGTCGTATAAAATAGCTTCTTTTTTCAATTTTAACACCAAAATCGTTCATTTTTTAAATAGAATCCTATTTTTTAGTATTACTATTAATTTTTTAATGAATATTCTCGGTTACTTTAAGTGATCATAACCCTTTGGTGTTATTATATTTGTATTTCCCTCCTTATCTATCATCTTGATCGTTCCCGATGAATCAACGAATCCAATTTTGTATAGGTTAATTTTGGAGTTTAATTCGTCAAAAAGATCGGGTTGCACAGTTAAAATAAGTTCGAAATCTTCTCCATATGTAAGTGCCATTTCAAAGGGATTATTTCCCGAGATATTAGCTATATCAAAGACAACTTTAGGTATTGGAAGATATTCTTGGTTTATAACCATTCCAACACTGTTTTCACATGCATCTATCATTTCATCTAATTCACTGAGAAGTCCATCAGTTATATCTGTAGCAGAAGTCACTGAATCAGAATTTGCCAATATGATTCCCATATCTAGTTTTGCTTCAGGTTCGAGGGCATGTTTAGTTACTAAATCTTTAGTTTCCACACTAAGCGAGTCAAATTTATGCGAAGCATCCATTATAACTTTAAATCCTGCAGCTGCAAGTCCAAGTGGTCCTGTAACAGCTAGAATATCTCCTACACATGCTCCACGTCTCATAAGAACGTTTTCTTTTTTTACAATCCCCAAACAAGTACCACAAAGTGTTAATTCCTTCGATTCATTGGTATCGCCACCAATTAAAGCCATATCATATTTTTTACAGGTATCTAATATTCCATCAGTAATTTGATCAAATTCTGATAACTTCATGTTCCTAGGAAGTCCCATTGAAATTAGTATACCGATTGTTTCTGCACCCATAGCTGCTAAATCGCTCACATTTACGGTTACAACCTTTTGACCAATTTGATATGGGCTCATTTCATTAGGAAAATGTGTATATGCCATTAACATATCGGAACATGTTACTAAATAATTTTTTCCAATATCAATAAGTGCTGCATCATCAGAAAAGCTTTTAATTGAAAGTTCATCTAAAAAAAGAGTTTTGATCTGGGGATCTTGACTTTTTGATAAAAGTCTTTTTATTAGCTGTTTTTCCCCAAGATCAGAAATTTTATCTATATTAGAGGGCATCATTAACCCTGTCGTTAATTATGGCTGCGATCCTTTTATCAGCACCTAAAGGTTCTGTATAGATAATCTCACCTTTAAAATCAATTTTAATTGAAGTTTCATCTTCATGGCTATGGATGTGCCCGTGGCTGTGCCCACTATCTCCATGTCCATTTTTGAGTCCCAAAATTCTTGGTATATCTTCTGTTGTATGGACACCATGAGCCAAGAAAACTGGTGTTACAATGATCTTTTCAGCACCTTGTTGTGCGAGATTATTGATTGCTTCGGGTATAGATGGTTTTGACATGTTCATAAAACCTACTTCGACGAGGCGGCCTTCATCTTCCCGATACATAGTAGCAATCTGACTCACAACATCCTTTCCATAAGGCAATCTGCTTCCATGTCCAACCAGCAATACACCAATTTTAGTTTTTGAGTTTGAATTTGTATCCATATGATATGACTCCATCTTCGCCTTCTTCTTTGATTTTTCTAAACACCATTTCAACATCATCGCCTATTTCGACCATATCAGGATCGCAGTCTACGATTTGAGATGTTATTTGTGTACCTTCTTTTAATTTAATTATTGCAACTACATATGGTGCAAGTGTTTTGAATTCGTCTGTTGGGGTGTGTATCACTGAAAAAGTGTGAATCTTACCTTCACCACTAAATTTAAAGTCTTCGATTTTACCCTTTCTCCTGCATTCAGGGCATAAAACTCTACTTGGGAAAAAAACATTTCCACACTGGGAACATTTTGATCCGATGAGATTGTATCGCTGCTGGATATGGCGCCAACCTCTTACGATATCTTTCATATTGAACCTCCTAACTATACTTCAATTGTAAATTAATTACCGTAACTCTGTTTTTGTATGTATCGCTTTAAAAAACGTACTTATCCATTTGTGTTTGATTGAATTTAATAAGATAATTCATATATTTAATTCTAATTTAATTCTCTTCATATATTAAGATATTAACTCTTACTCGATCTGTTAAATTAAAATTTTTTTTTAGAATTATTGATAATCCAAATCTAGGTGTTTTAACATATCAATTTCAGGATATAATACCCTTGGTTTATATTGTATGAACACTTATAAATTTATTGTTAATAACAATTACAACATTAATAATATTTCAGTGCTATGGAAAACAAAGGATATGTAATAGGAGGATTAGCATTTCTACTGATCATATCTTCAATACTTCTTTTGATGGTACTCGTAGATATGGTTAACCTGGACGAATCAGTTAACATCATCATTAAATCTGATAATTCCTTCTACATTTCAGGAGATGTTGAAAGGAATATACCAATAATGACAAGGCAAGTTTTAATGGAAACAGTTGATAATGCGATAAATACAGGGAATCCGCTTTCAAATAGTCGAATAATAATAAGAAATGTTATTGAACATAAAATGAACGATTTAAATGCCAAGTATCAGAAAAACTCCGGTGTAAATATCAAATGTATGATCAACTCTGTTGATTCGGCTTCGGATCCATTTGAAATAGAAGTAAATTCGACTATTTTAGTTATAAAAAATAATATTACCTACAACCACAAAGTTAATCAGAATATATCTATATTGGGAGCATATTCTCAAAATAGATTTTCAATGAACTATGATGGTTCTCCTGAGATTCCTGATCCACTACAATTCATTAAATGTAAAAAATTTGGTGGTTTGAGTATAAAAATGGGAGAATTAGCTATGGTTCAAGTCTTAAAAAATATCTAAGTGGAGTAAATGGTTCTGAGATCTATGAAAATGCTAGCTCACCATATTACATTAAAAAATGCCCCTACGATCCATACAAATCACATGGAAACTCTGTAAAATTCATAACACTAAAAAATTGCTTAGAAAATAACTATTATCATGAAAGTAATGATGGGGCATGTTTGTTATGTCGGTTAGAAGGACGCTCTACATGCAATCATTATGGATTCGAAACTTTCATTATACCTTCAACCTCCATTAATCAACAAGTAATAAGGGCTCCATGTCCCATAGACCACGTAATATTCAATAAAGAAAATTTCCCTGATCCCTATCCTGGAGAATCGGTTCAATACTATTCCAATGGGAATAATTCCTATAAACTATTTCTTGACAATGACCATAGAGCCAAGTATGGAGTGCCAAATATAAATGAATTTTAGGTTATTATGGTAAATAATGCTTAAATTAAAAAAAATACTGATTATATTGATTAGAAGGGGATGTTATACTGGATAACATTGGACAACTCTTTACAATTGATGCATTATTAGCATTACTATTAATCACGGTATTAATAAGTATTTCAGCCAATACAATGGGCATTGTAGGCAATAAAATTCTGGAATATTCATCTGAACAGTCAATACAAAGAATTGCTACAGACACTGGAGATGTTCTGATAAAAACCCCTGGTGCTCCTGATAACTGGGAAAAGTACAAATACTCCACGAATATAACACCTGGACTTGCCGATATTGAAAATGGAACCAATAAATTTGGAAATAGGCTAAGTATGAGGAAGATATCCTCTCTTAAAGAAAACCCAGAATTAATTAAACAATTATTACCTGCAGACATGGACTGTAGTCTGATGATCTATCCAATAAATACATCAATCCCAGTTATTGAAGTAATCAACAAAAACCCTCCCAAAGGAGAGGTTACAGTAATTAATAGAACTGTGTTATATGATTACAAGTTAATTGATATTTATTCCAATATAATACCTGATATTTCCCATATAGGGTCTGAATATGTTTGCACCCATTCGTACATGAATCGATATCAACATCAACCACCGGATTTCAATAACAGAAAGTCCGGATGGCTTTGTGCTGCATTCAGCATTGATTCAGAAGATATCAATTCAAAGGACTTTTATATATTAACAGATCATGCGGGGAATGATAATTCAGATTTTCATGCTTCTTGGATTTTGGACACGCCAAATAAGACTATTGTTAACTCCAATAATTTTACATCAAATCCTCTAATGATAAATTATGTAATTTCAGAGAGGCAGAATAGAGAAATATTTGTGTTACATATTTACCTCAGTGGAGATATTAAAAAAACTTTTAACACCTACATTGTTGGTGTTCCAAGGGGCACGTCTGCTAGGGATGTTCGATTAGATAATATGAACCCACAACCTGCTTTTTTTGTCATGAAATTCTGGATAGAATAATACTAATGAGATTAATTAATAAAATAGGGGTTAAAAAATTTATAGATGCTCAGCTTAACTCTGCAGTCAAAACAACCACTTCTTCAAAAAAAAATCTTTCACTGGCTGTTATCGACACATCAAAACCTTTTTCCATTAATCTTCCTATAGTTTCTTCTACATTAGATAATGACGATTGAACTAGTTGAACACGCCCACTAGGATTTAAATGTTCTGATACTTCTTCAATAAAACGATTTATAACTACTCTACCATCCACACCACCGTCCCAAGCAGCTTCTAACTCATCGTCAACCCGTTCGTCTTCGTTAGTTGGAAGGTATGGTGTGTTGAAAAGTATTGTATCGAATTTTTCATCCTTTAAAGAATCGAAAAGATCACCCAATCTTATATCAATATTGGATTGGTTAATATTAGAATTCTTTTTAGCACATTCAACAGCATACTTATTAATATCGACAGCAATTACTCTTTCAGTTATTTTAGATGTTATAATTGCTATGATCCCCGTTCCAGTACCTATTTCAAGTACTTTGTCAGTTTTTTTCACTTTTAAGTTTTCTGCAAGTAGGAATGTGTCTTCTGCAGGTTCGTAAACCTTTTTACAAGTTTGAAATTCCATTCCTTGATAGTTGATCATAATTGTTTTATCCTATTTTTCTTAAATTAAAAAAAACATTTGATGTTCAGTTGGTGTCATAACCCTCTATTGCTGATGGAAGACATTCAAGAACAGTTGAAAGACCTGAAAGATGTAAATTCATAGCCACAGCACCTACTACTTCCTCTCTTGTGGCTCCACTTTGTTTAGCCATTAGGGCATGCATTTTGACCCCTGTTGGATTTTTGTTACATGTTTGAATAGCTATGTTTATCAATTGTTTAGTTTTCTGATCAAGACCTATCATTGTACTCTGGACTTGTACGAGTTCATTGAATTTTGAAGCAAGTTTGGGACATTCTGATTGGAAAATTTCATACGGAGATTTCTCCATTTTATCACCTATTAAAATTTTATTCAGTAATCTATTATTTCCATTTTATCTATTAATTTTTTCCTGTTTTTAGGGGATCACTATTCCATCCATAACCTGTTTTAATTCTTTTGAGAGTTTTCGAATGTTTTCAGGTTCCATATTAATCACCCTTTGATCTAAAAGATTCAGATCCATTTTTGATATCAAATCCTTTATTTCATTCTTATCAAATTCCCCAATTTCATGGAAAGAATCCATAAGGGCATTTCTCACCTTTTTTCGTTTATGCTGGAATAATGCTCTCGTTACATTTAATATGAATTTGTCAATTTTTACTTCATCCTTGGGGGTTAGTTTGATAACTGCTGAAGATACCTTGGGTTTCGGTAAGAAAACATTTTTAGAAACATTGAAAAGCATGGTAACATCGGCATAAAAATGCATCATGACAGATAATCTAGAATAGTTTGAATCGCCGGGTTCTGCAACCATACGTTGAGCAAATTCAAGCTGGTACATTAGAATTGCCAGCTCAAAATTATATTCCAATATTTTGAAGGTTATTGGTGAGGATATTTTATAAGGCAAGTTTGATACGACCTTGTTAAATGTTGGAAATTCAATTTTAGTGGCATCATCCGTAATAACATCAACATTTGTAATATGAAGTTCTTTAAGTCTTTTAATTAAAATAGAGGCAATTTTACGATCTTGTTCTACGGCAATCACTTTTCCTGCATTTTCAGCTAGAGGAATTGTCAATGTGCCTATTCCTGCACCTATCTCTAGAACTGTGTCTCTATTTGAAAGTTCAGCACTTTCTACTATTCTAGAAAGTACATTTCCATCTACAAGATAATTCTGCCCTTTTCGTTTATCGAGCTTAATACCTTCTTTATTTAATATTTTAAGGGTTTCAGATAACATGAAATTATTAGCTCCTAAAAAAATTGAACCAATAGCATTAAATATAATATATTATGCTTTGATCAATATTTATAATAATAAAATAATCAGAAATTTTTAATTTGAAATAAAAAAAAAGGAATAGATATTAATTAAGCTTTTTTTGGTTTAGGTGGTCTGGTGAAGAGAATATATTTCATTTTTCCTTTTCTTTCTTCGCCAGCTTCAAGTTCTTGATGGACACGTTTTGCGATGAGTTTAACAGGTTCTGCAAGCATGCTTACCCGATTTTTAATATCTTCAAAGCTTGTGAATTTAGCTTCTTTTCTAGCATTTATAATATCCCACATATGCTTCTTACCGATTCCAGGCAGTAATTCAAGTTGGTGTAGTCTGGTTGAAATTGGGCCTGCATCGTTGAAGAATTCAATGAACTTGTCCTCTTTTTCTTTTATTATCTCTTCGATAACATAATCTAATTCTACCCTTGCAGTTGTTGTGAGCTTATCATACTTTAATCTGCTGTTTACACGTGCTATTTCATCCCGTTTACCAGGACCTATGTAAACCCGTTCATGTATGTCTAGCTGAACCCTCTCTTTAGGAATGAGTTCTAGAAGTGTAAATTCTTCGGTTCCTACAGCTTGAGCAATTGGTTTTCTTTTAAATGAAGGTGCACCTTCCTTAACATAACCTAAAGGAAGATAATCAAGGATAATCGCATGATCTTCCATTCAAACCACCCGGATGGTTATTTATATATTAATAAGGCCCTTAGGCCCAAATTTAATGAAAATAATCCGAATTCCATAACCGGAATTAAATCGAATTATTCTCTATACTTGTTCACAATTTCTAATATTTGTTCTAATTCTTCTTTTTTGTGTGAACCCCTTTCTTTTGCAAACATTAACCTAAGATCAGCTAGATCTACAGGCATGACATCAGCTATTTTTATAGCTTGAGTTTTTTTTATTATTTCCTCAAGTTCGCTAACAAGTTTTTGAGCAGTTTCAACATCTAGTTTTGAAAACTTGGTTACATGATCCATTGCAAGGTTCTGTTCGTAAGTTGGATCGTAAGACTCTGAACTTTTTTCAAGCATTTCTTTGGCTTCAGCAATTGTGATGGGGTCGGTATCAATGATTTTTTTTCCAATCATCCAAATCACTCTTGCATTTTAAGATGTTCTGGTCTGATTATTAACTTTTTAGCCTTATTACCATCATTTATTTCTACTATGTAAGCACTTCCCCTTTTATCGTCAACTTTACCTGTTTTTCCATGGAAACGTGGGTGTGGTTGACCTTTGTGAATACTAGGATCGATTATTATGTGAACAATATCACTTTCATCGAAGGTTTGTATTTTTTTGGTTATAGGATTTGTCCTACCTACTCGTATTGTCTTTCTAAGTTTGTAACGTGTTTTACTTCTTGAACCTTTTGATCTTTTTACCATATTTTAAACCTCCAAAACCCTTAAAGGGCCTGTTATAAGATGACTGTAAGTCAGTTTTATGAATATTAACCAACATTTATTTTGATTTGAATTTTATACACAATAAATTACAATATCTCCCATTCCAGCTCAAATCTTTCCTGATTAAATATTTGATGATAAAATTCGTTTAAACCAGATTATTTGAAACTTACTTATTATTTTGGATATCCAATTTATTATGATTATACTGCATTTGAATGGGATGTAAATATATATCTTGATTTTTTATAACTATATAATACTATTCATTCTACTACTTTAAATGTTTACATGCATTACATCCAACTGCACACACTTGGCACGGGTACCAAGTATTTCTGACACACTTGGTTTGCTTCTGTTTTCATCACCAGATATAAGTTCTTTAATGTAAAGGCCGCCTTCACATTCTATTAATAATTCCAACATCTTATTATCCAGCTTTTTGTATTCGAGTTTTTTTACTTCTCGCGTGCGTATTTTATCTGCACGTCTGTGGGATACTCTGATAGGGGTTCGTTGATTGATAATTTTCATTGATTTTAATGAATCGAGAATTGAAGAATCAATTTCATCCTCAAGTTCTATTGTTGCTTTATAAACTTTGTAAGTGTCCCTTGAAGATTCTTTTATCTCTGCCCGCCGGTCTTTGGCAACAAACTTCATTTCTGAGATCTCTACTTTACCTTCGGCATGTTTATTAACGGAATCTTCGAGATACTTTAGGTCGATGTCTCTTAACTTTGGTTCTTTTATCTCCAGTACGAATGTTCTCCCGGTTCCAAGCATTCTAACATCAATATCCTCTCTGCCGGCTCCATGAAATTTAGCGCCTGTTCCATTTGCAGCTTTAATCGCATCCTCTGATATGAGCTCTTCGACGGTCTCAGGATACATCTTTCCTGTATAGTTGCACCTTTCACAACCCCTTCCTTTGCATTTACTGCAGGGCCATTTTGTCTGAGGAATTCCTCTAATAAGTTTTCTATAACGACTCTCTATGAAAATGGGATTTATTTGTGTTTCAATTGTACCTTTTTTGAAATCCACCATTAGTACCAAGTTTGGATTATCAAATTCTACTTCTTTAGAAAGCCTTGCAGACAGTTCTTTACCTATTTCCCTGTTTATTTCCTTTTTAATATTCTCAACATCAAGATCCAATTTGTTGTGGATATATTCCTCTCTTTCAATTATCTCAGGATCAACACGACAACCTACTAAAAAGTTGGAAAAATGAATATCTTCGGTTTTAATGACTTCTATTAGATTTTCAATCATTTTATCCAGATCATCAAATAGATCATTGCAAATGTAACACGCAGAACTTTTTGGAATATTTTCGTTAGCATCTTCCAATATGTTTCTCAAGTATTTTCCCCTTATCAAATTTCCGGGACCTTCAATGGTTTTTGAGAAACTTCTACCTAAACATCTGTTGCATATGTTCCCTTTGGTGAGTTCCATGATCTCTAATGTTGTATCTTTAATTTGAAGTTCCATTTTTACCATCCATAACCTTTATAAATCGTTTAAATTGATTATTTACATTAATTCTAACTATTATTAAATGAATATTCATTATAAATTAATAAAATAAAAGAGAAAATTTAGTAATCCCTAAGTGATATTAATCAGAATTAATGCTTATCTCATCATCTGCTTCATCATCTGTCCAAGGGGACCGCCCATTTTCCTTTTTCCAAAGCCTTTCATTGCTTTTTTAGTGACGTTGTAATATTTTAATAGTTCTTTTACGTCTTCATTTCTCATACCAGATCCCCTAGCTATCCTTTTAACTCGAGATTGTTTTATTACTTCGGGGTGTTCGAGTTCATGGTCTGTCATGGAATCCATAAGCACCTTGTACTTTGCAAGTTTTTCCTCTGTTACTTGAGAAGCATTTTTAGGAAGTTTATCTCCAGCTCCAGGGATCATGTTCATCACCTGTTGCATAGGACCCATCTTATTCATCATCTCAAACTGAGAGTACATGTCTTTGAGTGTGAATTTACCACTGAGCATTGCGTCAACAGATCCCATGTCTGCATCTGTTTCTGCTATTTCCTCTGCACGCTCAATTAAGGTTTTTATATCTCCCATTCCTAGCAATCTTGAAATGAAACGATCTGGATCGAACGCTTCAAAGTCTTCAACCCTTTCACCGGTTCCTATGAATTTTATTGGCGCTCCAATTTCAGCTACTGCTGAAAGAGCACCTCCACCTTTGGCAGAACCATCTAATTTGGTTATTATTATAGAACCAATTTTGGTTGTATTGTTAAATGCTAAAGCCTGTTCCCTTGCCTGTTGACCTATGGTTCCATCGATGACCATTATAACTTCATCAGGTTCCACAACGGAGGAAAGACTTTCCATTTCGTTTAATAATTCTTTTTCTTCTTTGTGACGACCTGCAGTATCAA